>JBEKZK010000935.1:0-2541 GCA_049509935.1 Xanthobacteraceae bacterium
CGCTTCGTAGAACTCCTGCTCCATGGTGAAGTGGCCGACCATCGAGAACGCGCCGAAGGCGGCAACCCACGCGAGGACCTCGTTGGCACCGCGGCCGGCCGCCTCGCGCACCTTGTCGGTGTCGAGCGCGTCGGCGCGCCAAATCTGCCCGCTGCGCAGGATCGCCATGAACTCCTCGTCCCATTGCGGATTGAGCGGCTTGCACGGGCCCTTGCCCGATTCGGCCAGGACACCGGCCTCGAGCACACGTTTCTCTCGTGCCGCCTTGGCTTCCGCGGTCGGATTGCGTCCGTTGATCAGGCGCTCGCGGATCTCCGGCGCAGCGTCGCGGATCGACGGCAGCGGTGGATCGTGCGACAGGCCACCCGAGGCCGCGAACAGCACCCGTTTGCCGGAACGCATGGCGAAGCGGCCGACGGATTCACCGAGTTGCCGGGCGCGCCGGTAGGTCGGAATGGGCGGCGCGGCGGCATTGACGAATATCGGCAGGATCGGGACGGACTTGAAGTCGCCGAGGATCGCTTCCCACATCTGGACGAAGCCGTGATCGACCGGCATGCGGTACGACAGTGCGACATCGAAGTTCTCCGCCCGGACATGATCCACCAGGGCGAGAGCCGTTTCTTCCGGCACGTCCAGCGGGCCCGTGCCTCCTCCCCAGTCGCCGAGCGAAACGGCTCCCGCGCCGATGCAGAAGGGCGGCATCAGGTCGTAGAAGAAGCCATTGAAGTGGTCGGGCGCGAACTGGATGACATAGTCGGGCGCGAACGCCTTCACGAAGGCGCCGAGTCGCTCGAACGCGCTTCTCACGCGCTGCTCGGTTTCGCTGCTCGCGGGACCGCGGAACATGAGAGGGGTGTGCGAAGCGCAGACGATGGCCACCGACATGATCGAGCTCCTGCGGACCGCACGGGAATGAACCTTTGTTCCCTCCCGTCGCCGCCGTTCCGGCACGTGCGCCGCATCACTTCGCCAATTGCGGTTTGGTTTCCAGGAAAGATCGTGCCATGTTCGCAGTGCGAACATGGAGATTGACAGTGCATCGCACCGTGAGGGCGCTGTCTCGCGGGTTGGCGCTGATCGGTGAGCTCAGCGCGAGCGGACCGTCCAACGTGCTCCAACTCGCGAGACGTACCGGCTTGAACCGGACGACCTGCTATCGGCTCCTCGATACGCTGCGGCAGAATGGCTACGTTACGTTCGACCGGACCAATGCGCTGTTCAGTCTGACGGCTCGGGTCCGCACGTTGAGCGAAGGCGTGTCATCGCGCGATCTTTCCAGCCAGGCGGCATTGCCGGCGATGTTCGGCCTGCTCAACGACGTGGCCTGGCCCAGCGACTTCGGCGTGTTCGAGCTCGGGTCGGTTCTCATCCGGGAGAGCACCCACCCGTTCAGTCCGTTCTCGGTTCATCGCTCGATGGTGGGCCGCAGACGGTCGCTGGTGCGCAGCGCACTGGGAAGAGCCATTCTGGCTGCCTCGCCGCCGGCGTTGCGCCGCGAGATGCTCGAGCTCACCGCCTCTCTTGTCGAGGAAGACGCAGCGCTGGCACAGGATCGTCGCTTCATCGACGGCATCCTCGCGCAGACGAGGAAGGACGGCTACGCCTCCTCGGTCGGAGGATCGCAAGCCGGCATCAGCGCCATCGCGTTGCCCATCCAGGGCGGCGGACCGGTGCTCGGCAGCCTCAATTTGATTTTCTTCTCGTCGTCGATGACGCCCGAAGTGGCTGCCCGGAGATATCTTCCTGGCCTCAAGAAGGCCGTGAAGGAGATCGAACGACGATGGTCGGCGGCCAACCAGGCGCGAGGCAAGGTCGCCTGACTTCGTATCTTTGATTGCAAGTAAAAACATATTCATCTACGTTGTGCGCGCTCGTCCGAGTTGCACGCCGCGCCATTCCGACGGTGCGCTCAAGCGCGTTTCGCGCGCCCCACTCGCATGTCAGGAGACCGATGGATGTCGAACCCCTTCGTGTTTGATCTCGCCAAGTCCGCTCCCACCGTCAAAAAGCCGTCCGGGACCGTGCAGGGCGCCTATGAAAAGGTGTTTCCGATCGTGACCGGGCAGAAGGCGGCGATGTTTCTGGTCGTCCTCGAGCCCAAGGGAATCCGCGAGCCGCACTGGCATCCCGACGCCTGGGAGTTCGACTATTGCATCAGCGGCCGCGCCCGCATGGCGGTGGTCGCGCCGAACAACCAGTGGCAATCGTTCGACGTCGAGCCGGGCCAGGTGGTGTTCGTCCCGCGGGGATATTTTCACTACTTCGAGAATCCCGGGCCCGAGGAGCTGCGCCTGCTCGTGGTGTTCAACGACAGCGCGGCCGAGAGCGACGACGACATCGGCGTCTCGGTCTCGCTCGGCGGCGTTCCCAACCACGTGCTGGCGGCGACCTTCGGCGTTCCGCTCGAGGCGTTCGAACGGATCCCCAAGCTGCATCAGGAGCCGGTCATCGTGTCGGGCAAGTGAGCGGGCTCGGCCCTTGACGCCGGCGGTGCGGGTGCCCATGCATGACCGGTCAGTCGGCTGGACGGCCGCCCCG
>JBEKZK010000936.1:0-2537 GCA_049509935.1 Xanthobacteraceae bacterium
TCGGGTACTCGGCCAACACGGTGTCGCTGCTCGCCATCGTGCTCGCCATCGGCATCGTCGTCGACGACGCGATCGTGGTGGTGGACAACGTCGAGCGGGTGATGGAGGAGAATCCCGAGCTGTCGCCGGGCGAGGCCACCAAGCGGGCGATGGCGGAGATCACCGCGCCGATCATCGCCATCACGATGGTGCTGCTCTCGGTCTTCGTGCCGGTGGCGTTCATACCGGGGATCTCCGGCGAGCTGTTCCGCCAGTTCGCCGTGACGGTCGCGGTGGCGATGCTGCTCTCCGCGATCAACGCGCTGACGCTGTCTCCGGCGCTGTGCGGCGTCATGCTGCGACCGCATCACGGGCCGCGGCGCGGCGTCATCGGCTGGATGATGCGGTCGATCGACTGGGTGCGCGACCGTTACGGCGCGATCGTCGCGCGGATCGTCCGCTTCTCCGTCATCGGGCTGGTGATGGTCGTGGTCTCCGCCGTCGGGGTCGTCGGCCTGGCCAAGGTCACGCCCACCGGGTTCGTGCCCGAGGACGACCAGGGCGCGATCTTCGTCATCGTCCAGCTGCCGGGCGGTGCATCGGTCGGGCGGACGTCCGAGGTGATGCGGAAGGCCGAGGCCATCGTCAAGGAGGACCCGGCGACCGACGAATACACCTCGATCATCGGGCTGAACTTCATCGACAACTACTCGCAGCCGAATGCCGGGTTCATGGTGGTGACATTGAAGCCGTTCGAGCACCGCAAGAAGGCCTCCCTCGGGGCCCCCGAGGTGATCGCACGGCTGGGCGCAAAGTTTCGCGAGATCCCGGGCGGAACGGTGGTGCCGCTGGCGCCGCCGCCGATCGTCGGTCTGGGCACGGGCGGCGGCTTCACCTATGTGCTCCAGGATCTGCGTGGCGGCGATCCGAAGGAGCTCGCCCAGGTGCAGCGCGGGCTCGTCGTCGCGGCCAACCAGAGCCCGCAATTGCGGCGCGTGTTCAGCACGTTCTCGGCGACGAACCCATCGATCTACCTGGATATCGACCGCGACAAGGCGCAGATTCTCGGGGTCCAGCTGAAGGATGTGTTCCAGGCGCTGCAGGCCTCCCTCGGCGGCTATTTCATCAACAACCTGAACCTGTTCGGCCGCACCTGGCAGGTCCAGGTACAGGCCGAGGCCGCCGACCGGTCGGGCATCGACGACATCTATCGGATCAACGTGCGCAGCGCCGAGGGAAAAATGATCCCCCTGCGCAGCCTGGCGGAGACCCGCCTGGTGGTCGGCCCTCCGGCGCTGATCCGCTACAACAACCTGCGTGCCGTGACGGTTCAGGGCGGACCCGCGCCCGGCGTCTCCTCCGGCCAGGCCCTGAAGGCGCTCGAGGAGGTGGCGGCGAAGACGCTGCCGCCGGGCTTCGCCGGCGAATGGACCGACACGGCTTTCCAGGAAAAGCGCGCCGAAGGCAAGACGGCGATCATTCTCGGGTTCGCCGTACTGTTCGCCTACCTTTTCCTCGTCGGGCTGTACGAAAGCTGGACGATCCCGGTCCCGGTGCTGCTGTCGGTGACGATCGGGATCCTCGGGTCGTTCGCGGCTCTCGTCCTCACCGGCCTGACGCTCGACCTCTACGCCCAGATCGGCATGGTGGTGCTGATCGGGCTCGCCGCCAAGAACGGCATTCTGATCGTCGAGTTCGCCAAGGAGAAGCGCGAGCACGGAATCGCGCTGCTCGAGGCGGCGACCGAAGGCGCCCGCCTGCGCTTCCGGCCGGTGATGATGACGTCCTTTGCATTCATCCTCGGGCTCTATCCGCTGGTGGTGGCGCAGGGCGCCTCGGAGCTGGCACGGCGCGGCGTCGGAACCCCGGTGTTCGGCGGGATGATCCTCGCTTCTTTCGTGGGCATCTTCGCGATCCCGCCGCTCTACGTGATGTTCCAGGCGATCCGCGAGCGCCTGCGGCCCGGCGCACGGCCCGGCGAGGCGATGGAGAAAACGCGACCGCCCGCGGCGGTCGGCGAGATCAACCCCGCCGCGCCGACCGCGGCGGAATGAGCGAGCAGATTCCGTACGCAGGATTTCAAACCTGTCGCGGCGGCCGGCGCGTCGACGCCATCCCGCCGCGACCCGTGGGGACATCGGGAGAGCACAAATGAGGACTTCCCGCCAAACGACCATTGGCCTGCTGATGCTCCTGGGCGGCACGCTGTTGGCCGCTCCAGCCTCGGCCATCGACCTGACCGGCGCCTGGGCGACAGATACGGCCCAGTGCGCCAACGTATTCAAGAAGAAGGGCAAGCAGCTGGTGTTTTCTCAGCTGTCGGACCTTCATGGCAGCGGCTTCGTCATCGAGGGCAGCAAGATCAGAGGCAAGTCCGCCCGCTGCACGATCAAGTCGAGGACCGAGGACGGAACGACGCTGAACCTCCTTGCGGCGTGCGCGACCGACATCATGCTGTCGAGCGTCCAGTTCAGCCTGAAGGTGCTCGACGACAACTCGATCTCCCGCATGTTTCCCGGGATGCCGGGGATGGAAGTCACCTACTATCGTTGCTCGTT
>JBEKZK010000937.1:0-3553 GCA_049509935.1 Xanthobacteraceae bacterium
CCGCGCGACACCGCGGTGGCGCCGACCCAGGGCCTCGATCGCACCATCAAGCCCGGACCGCAGATCGCGGCGGTCGACCGGTATGCGGTCGGCGCCGGCTTGCTGCCTGCCCGGCTCGAGCAGCCGGCTGTTCTCTATGAGGAGGACCCCGCCGATCCCAACGGCAAGCGCTATGTCGGCGGGGTGACCTGGCGCACCGAGAGCATCTCGTCGGCATCGGGGGCGCCGCCGGAGGTCGTGGTCAAGGCGGATCTCTATGTTCCGGGCGCCAAGACCGCCATGGCCATGACGTTCCGGCGCAATACCGATCGGGCGCTGTCGGCGAGCCACGTCGCCGAGCTCAGCTTCGACATGCCGCCGGACAGCCCGTACGTGGAAATTTCCGAGGTGCGCGGTCTCGTGATGAAAGCGGGCGAGACGGTCCACGGCGCCAAGCTCGACGCCGAGGCCGCGAAGGTCACTCCCGGATATTTCATGGTCGCGCTGGCCGCGGGGGCTCAGCAAATGCAGCGCAATCTCAAACTCCTGAAGGAGAATTCGTGGTTGGACGTGATGATCGTCTACCGCAATGGCAGCCGGGCGGTGCTCGCGATCGACAAGGGACCGTCGGGCGAGCAGGCGTTCAATGAGGCGTTCGCCGCGTGGGGCCAGTAGGCCCATGACATCGGCGCGATCGGTTTGCCCGCGGTGCGCGGCTGCAGCGGACGGGACCCCACTCGGGGTCCGGGCGGGAGCATCGAGCCGATGACCACGGAGCCGCGTGCCGTCCTGTGCGGGCAATGCCACCGGATGGTGCTCGTGGCGGTGAGCGATCTGCACCCGCCGTGCTTCCGCAATGTCGAGGAGCAGGCCGACTGTCCCGAGATCCGGGAGCGCAGAGGCGCGAGCGAGGAGCCGCCGCTCATGATGATGTGCACGGCGCTGGCCCGGTCGCTGGCAGAAGAGCTCGATCGCCTCGAGGTCGCGGCGGTCGATCACGGTGGCGCCTGGCAGGTGGCCTGCCACGTCCCCGGCGGCGCGGACATGATCTATGCGCCGGGCCAGGCTCGCGGCCAGGCCGCCATCTGGGACCACGCCGGCAGAGCCGGGCTGGCGAGCCGATTTCGCGATGCCGCCGACGAGGTGGAACGCAGGACGCAACGCCACCCGCCGCGCACGGGTCGGCCCGCCCCGATCCTGGCACTTGCCGTGGTCGGCGCAGTCGTGGCCGGCACTGCGGGGTGGTGGTTTCTGACGCGGCAGCCGGCGCCAGTCGCCATTCGGGCGCCGGCCGCAAAGGCGGCGGATGCGCCCACCGCGACCAAGACCGCATCGGTTGCCGCACCGGCAATCCAGCCGCTCGCCGCGACGCGCCCGGCTTCCGAGATCGCCGTACCGGTGACGACGGCGCAAGCAATGCCGGCGGCCGAAGCAACCGCATCGGCGGCCGCACCGCCGCCCGAGCCCACAGCGGAACCCGACATGGTCTCGCTTCCGGGCGGCACGTTCGCGATGGGCAGCAACCTCGATCCCTCGGAGATGCCGATCCACACCGTGTCGATCAAACCGTTTGCGATCGGCAGATTCCCGGTCACGGTCCGCGCGTGGAAGCAGTGCGTCACCGCCAAGGCCTGTTTCCTTGCGCCGACCGGTGAGGATGACGCGCCGGTCTCGGATCTGAGCTTCGACGACGCACAGCAGTTCGTTGCGTGGCTCTCCCAGGCGACGCACATGAGGCTCCGGCTTCCGAGCGAGGCCGAATGGGAGTATGCGGCGCGCGGCGGCACGCAGACGACATACTGGTGGGGCGACGATCTCCGGCAGGGCATGGCTGATTGCAAAGGATGCACCGGCAGTCACGATGCCCGGCATCCCGCGAAGGTCGGAGACCTCGAGCCCAATCCGTTCGGCCTTTACGCCATGGGCGGAGGCGTCGCCCAGTGGGTGGCGGACTGCTGGCACAAGAACTATCAGGGCGCCGTCGTCGACGGATCCGCGTGGATCGAGGCGGGCTGCGTGGCTCGCGTGATCCGCTCGGGGTCGTGGAGGAACGAGCCGAGCGACATCCGCCCGGCGAGCCGCGATCATTACGACGGCCGGGTGCGCTATCCGACGCACGGCCTGCGCATCGCGCGCTCGCTTTAGCCGGGGAACGTCATGCAGCCCTTGCGGACGGTCATGCTCTGCGCCGCGCTGGCACTGCTGCCCGCCGCCGCATGGGCCCAGGGACGGGCAGTGCCCGAGGGCGCCCTCCTCTACATCATCTGGCCTGAGGACGGCATGACGGTGATGGGCGAGTTCTGGTGCCGCTTCGGTCTGCGCAACATGGGCGTCGCTCGGGCCGGCGACGATTTCCCCAACGCCGGCCATCATCACCTGCTGATCGACACCGACGAGCCGATCGATCCCAGCGAGCCGATCCCGCACGACAGAAAGCACCTGCACTTCGGTGGGGGCGAGACCGAGGCGCTCGTCGACCTGCCGCCCGGCACGCATACCTTGCAGCTGGTGCTGGGCGACGGCGAGCATTTCCCGTTCATCCCGCCGCTGACGTCGCGCCCCGCGCGCGCCGCAACCGCTCCGCGACAGGACTGCCGGCCCGACGATCTGTTGCGCGTGTTCAACCCCTGCCGGGAGGCCACGTCGGCGCCGCCCAAGCGGCCCTCGACGAATTGAGGGGGCAACCCGGACCGCCGCGAGGCCGGCAGCAGCACGGTGCTGCAGTCGGCTGGCAGGCCTTGCAAATCGGGCCTGCCGGGCGATGATCGGCCCTTGTCAGAGCATGCGGCCAGGCGAGGACACCCGGATGGCGTTGCGCGATTTCACACTGTTCGACGTCATTCACCGCAACGCGCGGATCCACGCGGGCGCCACGGCGTTCGTCCACGAGGATCGGCGCGTCACCCATGCGGACTATCTGGCCGACGTGGAGACGCTCGCGGCCGGGCTGATCGCGGCGGGCATCGGCCCGGGCGACCGCATCGTCATTCTGTCGTTCAACAATCCGGAGTTTGTCGCGCTCTATGGCGCCGTTGCACGGCTCGGTGCGATCCTGGTGCCGATCAACTGGCGCCTGAGCGACGACGAGATCGCCTATGCGACGGCCGACGCGGCGCCGACGATCGTGGTGGCGGATGCGGCGCATCAGCAAAAGCTCGCGGCGTGCGCCGAGCTCGGCTCGGTCCGGCACTGGTACGGGATCGGCGGCGCGGCGGCGCCTTTCGTTCCGTTCGCGCAGCTGCTCGCATCCGGCGCCGCGGCGGAGCGCCCCGCGGTGGAGGCGGACGCGCCGTTCGTCATGTTCCACACGGCAGCCGTCGGCGGGCGGCCGCGCGGCGCCCTGCTGACCCAGGCCGGCCTGATGGCCGGCAACGTGCAGCTGACGAGCAGCTGGGCGCTCGGCCCAAGCGACGTCAATCTCGGCGTCCTCCCGCTGTTCCATCTGGCCGGGCTGATCATGCTGCTGGCGACCCAGCACGCCGGCGGCAGCACAGTCGTGCTGCCGCGGTTCGACGCCAGTGCCGCGGCGCGCGCGATCCGCGACGAGAAGGTCACCTTGCTGGCGGAGTTCCCG
>JBEKZK010000938.1:0-2535 GCA_049509935.1 Xanthobacteraceae bacterium
CGGATCTCGGCGACAAGGCGGATCTCGGCCGGATCGAAACGCTGCTGCGCACCGACGCCCGCATCACCATGCTGGTCAACAATGCGGGTGTCGCGGCCACCGGCCCGCTTCTGGAGTCCGATGTCGACAAGATGGACAACATGATCATGGGCCGGTCGAGCAGCTGCCGAGCGAGATCGTGATGCGGGCGGACGACATGGTCGACGCCGCCCTTGCGGGGTTGGATCAGGGCGAGCTCGTCACCATCCCGGCTCTGCCCGATGCGGCCGACTGGCAGGCCTACGAGGCGGCCCGGCAGAAGCTCGTCCCCAACCTGTCCCACAGGGTCCCGGCGGCGCGCTATCGGGCTGCCGCTGTGGCGTAGCTGGACGTCAATTTCCTAAACCTAGGTATCGTCTCCTCAGACGGATGTGCTGCGCCGCAGGACGACCGTACGATGGATCCGTTCGCCTCTCTGCTTATGATGGTGGTGAGAGTTGGTGCGACCAACAGCAATGACGGACGGAGAACGACGATGTTTCGCGATCACATGTTCAACTTCCTTCAGGCGTCGATCATCTTCCTGCTGATGACGAACGCGATCAGCGCCGCGGCGGCGGCCTATGCGATCCGCATGATGCGGGCATTGGTTCCGGGCGGCGCGGCGGCCGGGCTTGCGGTGGAACGCAAGCTCGAAGCCCTGTTCCGCCGTGGCGGCTAGGCGTTTGCCGTGTCATGGCCTGCGCCAGAGCGTCGGCTCATCGCGTCGCAATTGCGGCGGCTGCCTTCGGCCTGGAGATGACCCGCCTCTCGGCTCTCTGGCGGAAGCTGAAGCGTGACTTCCGCGACCCCTATCGACCCGAGCTGCACTACATGCGCGGCCCCGGCCCGAAATGGCGGCAGAGGAACGTCGGCATCGTGCCGTTGGATGAGGGGATGCCATGGATCACATGACGGTCATGTCGACGTTCGTCAAAGTCGTGGCCAGCGGCGGGTTTTCGGCGGCGGCGCGGTCGCTCGGCCTGGCGCCCAGCCGGGTGACCAGCCACGTCCAGGCGCTCGAGCAGCGGCTCGGCGTCCGGCTGCTCAACCGCAGCACCAGAAAGGTCGGCCTCACCGAGGTCGGACAGGCCTATTACGAGCGCTGCGTTCGGATCCTGGCGGACGTCGCCGACGCCGATCGCGTCGTGCAGGCGTTGCAGTCGACGCCGCGCGGCACGCTGCGCCTCGATGCCTCGCTCGGGATGCCGGCGCTCATCGGTCCGGTGATGTCGAGGTTCGGCGGGCTCCATCCCGAGGTCCGGGTCGAGATGACGATCAGCGATCGCATGGTCGATCTGGTGGAGGAGGGGATCGATCTGGCGATCCGCGCGGCCCCGGTTCCCGAGTCGCGCCTCATCGTCCGGCGCCTGGCGTCCTATCGCTTCGTGGTGTGTGGCGCACCCGAGTATCTTTGCCGGCATGGAGCGCCGCAGACGCCGAGCGATCTGCTCGGCCACAATTGTCTGATGTTCTCGCAGCCGCATCCGTGGGGCGACGAGTGGGTCTTTGCCGGGCCGGGTGGCGAGCAGAAGGTGGCGGTGAGCGGGAATTTTCGCAGCAACAGCGCCACGGCGCTGCATCTGGCGGCGCTGAGCGGCCAGGGTTTGCTCGCCGCCACGCCGAGTGCGGTGGCCGCTGACCTCGAGGCCGGCCGGCTGCTCCCGGTCCTGACCGGGTATCGGTCCGGCGAGTTGCCGATCCTTGCGGTGTATCCCCATCGCCAACAGCTGTCGGCAAAGGTACGCTGCTTCATCGATCTGCTGGTCGGGCATTTTCGCGCCGACCCGCTGTGGGTCCATTCCGCCACGAACGCGCGGCCGGGCAGCTCCATGCCGATCGATCAGGGAGCGCCGGCGACGGAGCGTCCGCTGGCACGACGCAACATCGCGGTCCGAGGCAATCCGCTCGCGACGCCCGCACAGATCGGAATGAGCCTTCAGCGGAGCTCCGCGGCGCCGGCGCTGGGCCTTCCCGTATAGCGGCAGGGATGCTATACTGGGTTGCAGTCGATCCGAGGATCGATCCGACGATCGACAGGCGCCCGGGAATGGTTCGCCGACATCATGAAGCGCGTGCGCAGGACGTCCAAGCCCACGGGCGCCGTCGCCGGCCCCGCGGCGGTGGGTGAGCAGGGGGGCGGGCAGATGCCGGAGCCGCGTCGGAGTCTGTCGGGCAGCACGCGCCTCGGCGTAGCCGGCGCCCGCCTGGTGGGGAGGACCGACGCAACGGCGAAAGTCGACGTGACCGTCGTCCTGGTGCGCAAGAACGAGATCCAGCGCGAGGAGCTCCATCGCCACTCGCTGATGATCCCGCCGGAGAGGCCGGCCATCGACCATGCCGCCTTCGCGGATCAATACGGCGCACGGCCCGAGTCGATCGACGCCGTCACGTCGCTGGCCGCCAGCCATCGCCTGACCGTGACCAACGTCGATGCGCTGCGGCGCGTCGTCGAGCTGTCGGGATCCGTCTCCGACATGGAGCAGGCATTCGGCACGGTGCTGCACGACTACACGG
>JBEKZK010000939.1:0-2535 GCA_049509935.1 Xanthobacteraceae bacterium
AAACGCGAACCCGAGGATCAGCAGCACCACCCCGGTGGTCGCGAACAGCGTGACGGTGAGCACCGTGTCGGAACGCCAGACGGCCAGCGCCGCGGCGCGCGACTGGGTCACGGCGAGTTCGCCAGCCGGCATCTCGAGCGAACGGACCGTGACCATGAATGTCGATCCGTCGGACGTGATGATGTTGCCGCTGGCCGGCCAGCCCGGCCGCGCGCGCGCCCGGCCGAGAGCCTCGACGAGGGCGGACGGCGCCGGCGACGGGATGGCGCCGACCAGGACGCCGGAGGTGTCGAGCAGCAGCACCTGGCGGCCTGTCGGCCTGGCGCGGTCGGGCAGGGCGCCGTCGAGCGCGCTCGTGGCGAGCTCCGAGCCGGCCAGGTCGCCGCCGCCGCGCAGCCGATCCGCCACGATGTCTGCGATCATCTCGAGATCGGCGGCTGCCGCCTCGATCACCTGGCGATAGCGGTCGTAGACCTGGACGACGGCCCCGACCCCGACGGTGAGCAGAAAGGCGACGATCAGGCACGGCACGGCGCGGCGCAGCGCCGGCTCGGCGATGAGCAGTCGCCGGTAGGCCGGTTTCGCGATCGACTGAGCAAGTCCCTGGATGGAATCCGGACGTGCTGAAGCGTGCGCTGCCTCGGCGCGCGCCATTCCCCCGCCTCCTGATCGAAGTCCCCGTCAACCCGGATGGATGTGCCGCATCTCTCCGAATCACTTTCATTGGAGTCGAAAGAGGGTGATTTGTCGAGAGTACTCGAACGGGTGATACACTTGTTTTTTGTGCCGCGGAATGTCGTTTTTTCGACGCGACGCCGACGTGGGCGCGATGTCAGGACGCTGACGTGCCTCAATCGCCGGCGAGCGAGCGCTGGACGATGTCCTTGACGTCGCGCGACAGCGTGTCGACCGCAGCGACCCGCTTGAGCGCCGCTTCGGCGCATGCCCGGCGGCCCGTTTCCAGCACGCGCCAGCTCTTGAAGGCAGAGAGCAGGCGCGCCGCGACCTGCGGATTGCGGGCATCCAGCGCCAGCACGGTGTCGACCACGAGCTCGAATCCGGCGCCGTCGGGCCGGTTGAACTGGGTCTGGTTGCCGTGGGCGAATGCGCCGATCAGCGCCCGCACCCGGTTGGGATTGGCGTCCGAGAATTTCGTGTGCGCGGTCAGCGCCCGCACCCGGTCGAGCGTCGCGGCCTGCGGGATCGTCGCCTGCAGGGAGAACCACTTGTCGATCACCAGCGGGTCGTCCTCGAAACGCCGGTAGAAGTCGTCGAGCGCGGCCGCCCGCTCGGGCACGTCGAGGAGCGACAGTGTGGCGAGCGCCGCCATGCGGTCGGTCATGTTGTCGGCGGCCGCGTACTGGCGGGCCGCGAGCGCCACCGCCGACGCCGCGCCGGTCGCTGCCATCAGGTCGAGGCAGGCATTCTTCAAGGTGCGCCGGCCGGCGCTGGCAGCGTCCGGACTATAGGCGCCGCTGTCGGCGAGGCGGCCATGGAGCTCGTCGAGCACCGTGGCGAACCGCCGGCCGATCGTCGCGCGCAGCGCGGCGCGGGCGGCGAGGATCGCGTCCGGGTCGACGTCGTGGCCGATGTCGCGGGCGATGTCGGCCTCGCTCGGCAGCGTGATCGCCTGCGCGACGAAGGCCGGCTCGAGCGTCGTATCGGCGAGGATCGCGGCGATCGCGGCGAGGAAGCCGTCGTCGACACGTGCGGCGCGCCCGGCGCGCAGAGCCGCCACGTTCTCCACCAGGACCGCGGTGGCGAGCGTCTGGACGGCCTGCCAGCGATTGAACGGATCGGGATCGCGGGCGGCGAGGAAGCTCAGATCCTCGGCCGAGATGTTGGCCGACACCTTGATCGGCGCCGAAAATCCCCGGTTGAGCGACAGCACCGGCCGCTCCGCGATGCCGACGAACTCGAGCCTGTGGGCGGCTTCCGAGATCGTCGCCACGCCGCGCTCGAGCCGCCGGCCATCCGCCGTGACCAGCGGCAGATCGCGGCCGTCACGGCCGACCAGGCCGAGCGCCAGCGGGATCACCATCGGCTCCTTGACCGGCTGGCCCGGCGTCGGCGGCACGGTCTGCGCCACGTCGAGCCGGTAGGTTCTGGCGCGGGCGTCGAAGCTGCCGGTCACCGCGAGCTCCGGCGTGCCGGCCTGCCAATACCAGCGCATGAACTGCCGAAGGTCGGTTCCGGTCGCGTCGGCGAAGCAGGCGATGAAGTCGTCGACGGTCGCCGCGGTGCCGTCGTGCCGGGCGAAGAACAGGTCCATGCCGCGGCGGAAACCGTCCGGCCCGAGCAGGACCTTCAGGCTGCGCACAACCTCGGCGCCCTTCTCGTAAACGGTCGCCGTATAGAAGTTGTTGATCTCGTGATAGAGCGCGGGCCGCACCGGATGGGCCAGCGGCCCGGCGTCCTCGACGAACTGATGGGCCCTCAGGCCGCGCACGTCGTTGATGCGCTCGACCGGCCGCGAGCGCTGGTCGGCGGAGAATTCCTGGTCGCGAAACACCGTCAGCCCTTCCTTCAGGCAGA
>JBEKZK010000094.1:0-10355 GCA_049509935.1 Xanthobacteraceae bacterium
GCCTGCGGCTCCTCCAGCCGGACGCCGCCATCGTGGGCAACGATCGGCCGGCCCAGGATCGGCTGCAGCGTCGTCACGACGTCGGCCGCCTCGGTCACCATGGTGGCGCCCTGCTTGATGAGATCGTTGCTGCCCTCGCAGCGCGGATCGAGCGGCGAGCCGGGCACTGCGAACACCTCGCGGCCCTGCTCGAGCGCGAAGCGCACCGTGATCAGCGAGCCCGAGCGCTGTGCCGCCTCGATCACCACGACGCCGAGCGACAGCCCGGAGATCAGCCGGTTGCGCCGGGGAAAGTCGCGGGGCCGCGGCTCCCAGCCGAGCGGCATCTCGGAGATCGCGGCGCCGCCGCGAAGGATGGCGTCGAGCAGGGCGGCGTTGTCGGGCGGGTAGATCCGGTCGGGGCCGCCGGCGAGCGCCGCGACAGTCCCGGTCGCCAGGCTTCCCCGGTGCGCCGCCGCATCGATGCCGCGGGCGAGCCCCGACACCACCGCGAAGCCGGCCGCGCCGAGATCGCGCGCGAGCCGCTCGGCGATCTTGACACCGGCGGCGGACGCATTGCGCGCGCCGACGATGGCGACCGCCGGGGTGCCGAGCGCCGCGGCGGTGCCGCGGACCGCCAGCAGCGGCGGCGCATCGTCGATTGCCGCGAGCCGCGGCGGATAGTCGCGCTCGCCGAGCGCCACATAGCTGACCCCGAGCAGGCGCGCCGCATCGAATTCGCGCAACGCGGCGTCGCGCGGAAAGATCCGCATCCGCCGTGCCGCTCCGCCGCGGCGCGCCAGCTCGGGCAGCGCCTCGAGCGCGGCGCCGGCGCTGCCGCAGTGATCGAGCAGCGCCCGGAACGTGCGCGGACCGACATGGTCGCTGCGGATCAGCCGCAACCAGTCGATCCGTTCCTCGTCGTCGAGAATGCGTTGTCCGTCGCTCGCCCGCATGTTGCCCCCCGGCCGCCGCACAGCATCGCGCAGCCGGCGGCGGGCGACAACCCCGTCAGGAATGCGCGGACCCGGCCGGAGCGTGCTGCGCGAGGCCGCCGCGCGCGAGCCCGGTGATCAGGTCGGTTAGCTGCTCGACGAACGGCTCGTCGATCCTGAGATTGAACGGTGACTGGGTGAACTGCTCCCGATTGCGCACGAAGACGCTGCATTGCCCCATCAGCCAGATGGCGCCGCACAGCGCTTCGTGGTCGGTCGCGGTGGCGGGGAGGAAACGGCGCACCAGATCCACGGCACGGTCCAG
Source organism: Xanthobacteraceae bacterium (assembly GCA_049509935.1). Classification (GTDB taxonomy): domain Bacteria; phylum Pseudomonadota; class Alphaproteobacteria; order Rhizobiales; family Xanthobacteraceae; genus AP-16. The sequence continues at coordinate 1,240 of JBEKZK010000094.1, forward strand.
GAACGGCGCGGCATTGTTCGCCAGGTACGTTCGCAGCACCTTGCTGGGACGCACGTTCTCCCACGCGAAGATGCGCATGAACCGGCTGATCTCGTCGCGGAACAGCAGCGGCCGGAGCTGCTGATAGACGAATCGTCGCAGCGCCTCGTCGCGCGGCAGGCTCCTGAGCGGCTCGCCGTCCAGACCCTCGAGCCGGGCGAACGCCGCGAACGCGGTCTGGATGACCTCGAGATAGAGGCCCTCCTTGCCGTCGAAGTGGTAGTTGATGGCCGCCTGATTGACCCGCGCCTTGGCGACGATCGCCCGCACGCTCGCGCCGTCGAAGCCCTTGTCGGCGAACAGCTCGATCGCCGCCTTGAGGATGCGCTGCCGCGTGTGATCCGACGGCCTGGTCATGGCAGTCCCGCATTTTCAAACCATCGTTTGAAACGCATGATAGCGACTGCCACGGCTCGGCGCAATCCGCGCAAATGCGCCGGTGTTGCCGAAAAGGCACGGTCGCGGCCGTCATCATCCTGCCTCAAACGACCGTTTGAATATTAACCGTTCGTTTGGAATTCGTACGGCAGATTGAAAACGGTTGGCGGCGATCGGGGGTATGCCATGCTCAGGAACGTGTCGACATTCATCCTCGAGATTCTGCCGTACGCGCTGGCGAGCCTGATCGGCGCATTCCTGCTCGCCGGTCATCTCGGCGGACTGCCGGCGCGCGGCGAGGCGAAGCCGCCGTCCGCCGTGGCGACGGAGCTCGTCCGTGTCTCGACGGCCCCGCCGGCACCAACCGGATATGTCCCATGATCCACATCCGGAGCCTTGCGCATCCGAGCCGCTCCGCGGGCCGCAGCCTCGCCGTCATCGGGGCGTTGTGGCGCCGGCTGGCGGCCCGGATGCTCGTCGCCTACCGGCCGGAGCGTCACTACATGCGCGGCCCCGGCCCGAAGTGGCACGCGCGCAACTCGTCACCACCGCGCTGACCCGCCGAAAGGCGCTTGCGCGGCGCGCCCGAGCCGCTACGGTCTGCCGCTGCGGATGAGGCCGCCGGAGTGTGTCCCGACATGCTCCCTGGTGCGGCGGATTTGAAGTTCCTATCAGATGTGCGGCGCGCTCGTCATAGGAACTTCAAATCCTAAAAGCCGCACTAGAACCATAGACTTGCTAGTGCACCTTTGGATTCCGAAGTTCGCACCAGAGGATGTCGCCAGGTGATGCGAACTTCGGAATCGGTGCACTAGGGAGCGCGACATGGCGGATTCGGCACGCCGGCATTGGCCGGGCCTTTTCTGTGCGGCGATGATCGGCCTGCTGCCGGGTGTCCTGCCGCCGGCCCATGCCGATGCCACCGGGCTTCACTGCAAGGGCGTGATGACGTTCGCCGACGCGATGACCCGCGCCGTGACCATGTCGCTCGATCTCGATCGCGGGACCGTGCACATGCCCGGCTGCAGCCGCTATGCCGAGCTGCGCGGGTTCTGCCACGGGGACATCCTGCGCGCCGACCAGCACCGTTTCCGATTCGGGGGCGTCGAAAGCCGGGAGAACACAAGGCTCGAGGTTGCGCTCACCCGTGACGTCTCGACCGATGCGGGATATGCTGCGACCGGGCTCGAGGTGGTGTTCCTGGGCCGATGTGCGCCAGCGCAGAGGCGGCGATGATCAGGGGTGCGATCAGTCTGGGGCTGCTGGCCGCCTGCCTGGCGGCAGGCCCGGCATCGGCCGGCGACATCCTGTCCGACGTCCTCCCGCTGTTCAACACGCGTCCGAGCCTGTCCTCCAAGGTGATCGTATCGGACGCCTGCTGGCGTACCTGCGTCGCCGAATGCAGCTCGATCTTTCACGTCTGCAGCCGGCAGAATGCGCTCAATGGCTGCCGGGCGCGGGGGGACGCATGCGAGCTCGGTTGCCAGAAGACCTGCCGGACCTATGGCGGTCCGCTGCTCGACATCACCAATTCGGATTGAGCTCACCCGAGGGCGTCTCGAAAGAAGTCCGGGCTCGGTGCGGGCGGACGCCGGCATTGCGAAACGACATGCGACAATCAAAAACGCTTCAGGACGGTTTTACTGAACCTTATCGCGACCTCGCGCGTCTAATAGCAGAAGTGCGTCGCGGAGAGGTGGCATGCTGCAGAGAACCGCCGTCGATCGTTCGCATCGAATCGAGCTTGATCGCGTTTTCCCGATCGTCGACATGCCGTCGGCCGTGCTGATGAAGGTCAAGGCGCGCTGCGTGTTCGGCGCCGGCGCCATCACGGCCGCCGAGCTTGCCGAGATCGTCTGCCGCGCCGACAAGGCGATCAGTCGGGCCGCGGCGGCCGGCCGAGCCGGAGCGGCCTGAGCGCCCGACCTCCCGCCGGCCCGGACACCCGTCGAACGCACGGAGCAGCGCGGGCACGCCGTCGCGGGCGCGCGAGCCGCCGCTGTCGGCGAGCTGCACGCACGTCGTCGGAATTCAGGGGACGGGAGGAGAACGAATGCCGGTCAGCGGATCGAGGAGCCCCCCGAGCTCGCTGACGTGACGGGCTTTCCGGCCTTCACCACGGTGTTGGTGGTCTCGATCCGGGTGGTGACGGATCCGCCCTCGGTGTTGCGTGCACGAAGGCCGACCGCGACCACGACAATGGCCGCCGCCACCGCGATCGCCGCGATCTTGAAATGGGTCGAGCGGTCGGCAGTCACCAGCGAATGGTTCGTCATGGCCTCGCTCCGGGCGTTCCAGAGGTCTCACTGATTTGGTCGCGGCGGCGGCCGGAAAGGTTCAATCGGAGGCGGAACTTTTTGCCCCGACCGGGCCTCCGCCGCTCGCCATCCGACCGGCGCCGCCGGTCGGTGGATTATGTACCCCCACTGGGGCCCGCCCCAGCGTGAGGCGGATCACCGACGGCGTCATTCTGGCGAGGAGGCCGCTGCGCTGCGTCCAGCGCAGCGTTTCCGAAGTTTGGCTCGTAGAAAGCCGCACTAGAATCATAGACTTGCCAGTGCACCTTTGGATTCCGAAGTTCGCACCGGAGGATGTCGCCAAGTGATGCGAACTTCGGAATCGGTGCACGTCCTCAATGCTCCTGGCTCGCCAGCAGCTCGAGGCGGCGCGGCGCGTCCGGCGAGCCGAAAGCCTTGGCCCGTTCGTACCAGGCTCGCGCCAGCGCCGGGTTGGCGAACGCGCCGCGGATCCCACTGTCGGCGAGCGCCATCGGATCGTAGGTGGTGGCGAGGAGGAGAGCCGACCGGGCGTCGGCCGCCTCGGCGGCGCGCATCAGCATCAGCCGGGCGGCGGCGATGTCGCCGTTGGCGAACAATGCCTCGCCGCGCCGGCGCAGCGAGGCGATCTCCTCGGGATCGAGTTGGCGCGGCGGCAATCCGGCCACTGCCGCTGAGGGCGTCGGCGCCGCCGGGCGCCCCCATTCGAGCCTGACCGCTCGGCGCTCGGCGATACGGCCCCTGGGCAGCCGCAGCTCGACCGACAGGTCCACCGCGCCGGCGAAACCGCGCGCCGGGCGTACAACGACGCCGGCCGCGTCCGCGGCCGGCACGTACCATTGGTTCGCTCCCGAAAGCTGGCCTGCCGACAGGGACGCGCCGTCCGGCAGGCCACCGATCAGCAGGCCGGCCGCATCGGCGGGGTGATCGATCGCGACGCCGAGCGCCAGGTCCTGGCCGGTGCTGCCCCGCCCGGTCGAGCCGACCACGAGCCGCGGCTCGGCAACCGACTCCGCTGCGGCGGCCGGCGGCGTTCCGGCAGGCGCCTGCGGGCCAGGCCCGCGGCCCGCTGGTCGGCCGCCCGACAGCGGATTTCCCGCGATCATGACCGCGATCAGCAGGCTGGCCGATCCCGCGAGACCCCACAGGGCGAACGACCGCCACCGGGTCGGCGGGCCTCGCCGCAAGCCCGAGCTTGGCAGGATCGAGCTTGGCAGGATATCGGCCCGAAGCGACGGTGGGATCCCTTCCGGCTCGACGCGGAATCCGTTTGCGCGCTCGCCGGCGACTGTCGCGGTGGCGACACGGCTGTGGCGCTTGCCGGCGTCGACGACTCTCGCGGCTGCCAGCAGCACGCCCTCGGCCACCGCGATCGTTGCCTCGACCGCTTGGCGGACATTGCCGTCGGTCACTCTGGACCCGTGGGCCTTGCGCCCGCCACTGCCGACGTCCTCGACGTCGCGATCCGAACCGCCGGTCTGTCCGGCGCCGATCGATGCAATTCCGTTCGCCGCGACGGCGGCCGGTCCAACTGCCGCCGGGCCGTCCGTCCCGCCGCTCCGATCCAACGCGTCACTCATGGATCGCCTATGAACTGTGTATGAACTGTGGAAGTTTTGCCATCATGCACGCGGAATATGTTTGGATTTGGGAAAATTGCGGTTTGTTTCGAGGGGAGACAACGTCAGATGGATGCTGGCGCCTGACGCCATGCACCGTCGCGGGCCGGCGTTGCCGGAGCATCCGTTTTTTCCCGTACCCGCACCGCGCCGGCAGGCTCGCCGACACGTCCAGATATTAGAATCGGAGCATGGTCTCCATGATCTTGACGCAATCGTCACCACCATTGGGCGAACCACGTACTCGCGCAAGCCAACTCGCGCCGGGTTCTCCGTGCGCAAGCCGGCGGATCGAGCAATCATGCGGGGGGTGGCTCTACCGGAGGTGAGCATGCCGCCGGCGCGCCACAGGTTGCCACCCGCGATGGAGTGTGCGGGCGGTTGGGTCAAACGGTAGCGTCCAGTAGCGTAACAGGAGCGATGCATGAGTATTCCGGAGGGTCGAGACGCGAACCCCGACGACCCATCCCGCTATGCGCCGAGATGGATGCGCGGCCGCGCCACGGCGCCCCGCATGGAGGCGCCGGAGGGTCCCGATCGTGGCTCGCGGTTCGACGACCCGCTGCCCCTCGGGATGCGATCGCGGCTCATGGTGAACGAGTTTCCGGCGGAGATCGGCTTGCCGCCCTCGCTCGTTCCGCCGATCCTGGAGGAGCCCGGACGGCGCGGCCGCTTCGTGTCCGGCGCGCTGGTTGGTGCCGGCATCGCCGTCGCGGCGGCGGTCATCGCGCTGATCATCGTGGTCGAGATGCTGCCCGCCGGCAACACGCGGGCGGCGCGCGAGCCAGCCGTGGAGCCCAATTCCTTCTCGTCACGCTATTCGGATCCGCCGTCGCGCGGCACGTCCCGGCTCGACGCGGGGCCGCCGCAACTGGTCGTCGCAGCGGCGACCGTCGGCCAGAGCGGCGACGCGTTTCCGCTCGGCCTGACGTTGAGCGGTGCCGGCAGCAGGGCCGTCGTGATCATCACCGGTCTGGCCGACGGCGCGACCTTGTCGAGCGGACAATCCGCCGGGCCGGGAAGCTGGCGTCTGACGGCGAGCGATCTCGACGGAACGGTGATCCAGCCGCCGCAAGGCTTCAGCGGCACCATGGAGGTTCTCGCCGAGTTGCGCCTGGCCGACGGCAGCGTAGCCGAGCGTCGCCCGTTGCGCTTCGAGCGCGCGGCGCCGGCCGCCCGCCCGGCGCGCCGGATCGATCCCGGCGAGCTCGCAGCCCTCAACAAGCGCGGTGAGGACTACATCGCGGCCCGCGATCTTGCCTCCGCCCGCCTGGTCCTGCAGCGTGCCGCCGAGAGCGGCGACGCGCGGGCGGCGCTGACGCTTGCCGGAACCTACGATCCGAACGTGATCGAGCGGCTCGGGATCAAGGGCGTCGCCGCGGACATCAGGCTGGCGCTGGTCTGGTACGGGAAGGCGAGGGACTTCGGCTCGCCCGAGGCGCCACGACGGCTCGAGCTATTGGCCAGCAGGGATCGCTGACGGCGCGCTCAGGTCGGCCGACCGGAGGCCGGCGGCGAGGTGTCGCCGCTGATGGCGGCCTCGAGAATCTCGAAGAAGCGCGGGATCATGATCCGTCGCGCCACCCGATGCGGGCCGTTCTTGTCGGGTTCGAGGATGGAGCGGCCGCGGTCGGCGCCCTCCGGGACGACATGGACCCGGCCGCGATCCCAGACGAACAGGTCGGGAAAGAACGCCGCGCACACCGCGAGTGCGTCGTGCGGGTGGCAGCCGTCGACCCCCCTCTCGCGCTGGTAGAAGTCCATGTAGTGCTGATGAATGTCGCGCAGGAAGACGACCGTACGGGTCGGATTGCGCGCACACAGGGCATCGAGATAGTCCCGCTTGAGCACGACCTCCCGGGTCACATCGAGTGGCACGACGAAGATGTCTCCCGGATAGCAATCGAAGACATCCGATGCCGCGTGGGGGTCGGAGAAAAAGTTGAATTCGGCGACCGGCGAGACGTTGCCCGCGACGTCGAAAGCGCCGCCCATCACGAACAGCGGCGGGGAGGGAACGCCGGCGTTCGCCGCCGCCGCGATATCGGTCAAAGGTCCGATCGCGATGATCTTCTGATACGAGACATCGATGCGGTTCAGCGGCTCGGCGCCATTGGCGACCGTTCGCGCGATGTCGCGATAGCGTGAAGCGGTCACGCCGCCGAGGCCATCCTCGCCGTGCACGTTCAGCGCGAAGAGCGCATCGCCGTGGAGCGGCGCTGCGCGGCCTTCCAGGATCCGCCGCGGCGCAGCGTCCGACAGGATGGAGAACAGACGGACATTGCGGATCGCCTGCGCCCTCGGCATGTTGCCAAACGAGACCGCGACGTCGACGGTTCCCGCCGGCACCAGACGAAGAAGCAGGAACAGCGCCAGCATGTCGTCCACGCCGGCGTCGGTGTCGAGCAGGATCCCGGGCGCGGCCATTGATGTCGTTACAGTCATCGTCGGCCGATGAAGCGTGGCGCGCAGGTGCGTGTCAAGGCGATCCTCTGCAGACCGGTCAAGGGTGCCGGGTCCGTCGGCGTCCGGCGCGTCGCCGGTCCGCAGCGCTGCTTGCGGCGACACCGCGGCGAAAGCGTGACCAGCGGCGGGCTCGGGTTCGCGCCGCCGGTCGCCGGCGTCGCGCACGACGGCGAAGTGCCTCGGGACTGTTACCTAACGGCACCCCGGTTCAGATTTGATCTGGACACGCTCCGGCGTCCCCAAGAGTCGCACGTTGCATGTGCTGCTCGTTCGCCGCCCTGCCGGGGCCGGGCGGCGGCAACAAAACTGCGACGCCCGGCGAAAAACGGCTTCGCATAATCAATTTCTAAACGAGCGGGGCGTATTTTCTTCCCTCAACCATCATAGGTGATTTCACTTAAGATGGATCGGCTATCCGGCGCGCCGACGGAGGTGATCTTGCGAACGATCGGGCAGCAGCGGGCTTCCGAATGCGAGGATCGCGCCGGACAGCGCCCCGCGCGGAAGGCCGACGACGTCGCGGCCCTGCGTGACGCGCTGGCGTCGCAGTCTCATGAGCTCGCGACCCTGTATGCGGCACTCAACCAGGTGCATCACGGCGTCATTCTGTTCGACCGCGACATGCGGGCGCAATTCATGAATCGCGCGGTTCGCAACATGTTCAACTCGCCGGATGCCCTGGTCGAGAGCAAGCCGACCTACATCGAGCTTCTGCAACATGCCAGCTCGTCGAGCACCTACGCGGTTGCCCGTGCCGATCTCGACAAATACGTCGCGCATCGCCTCGCCCTCGTGGTGGCGGGCGATTCGACGACGCACGACCAGCGGCTCAGCAACGGCAAGATTCTGCGCTCGCAATGCGCCATATTGCCGGGCGGCGGCAGGATGTTGACCCACACCGACGTCACCGATCTCATCCTGCACGCCGAGGAGCTCGAGCGGCTGGCGACCATCGACGGAATGACGGGCATCTACAATCGCCGACACTTTCTCGCGCTGGCGGACCGCGCCTGGGAGCGGTCGCGACGCCACGATCGCCCGCTGTCGCTCCTCATGATGGACATCGATTTCTTCAAATCCATCAACGACCGTTTCGGACACGACACCGGCGACCGGGTCATCGTGCACCTCGCCAATCTGGCGCGGGGGAGCAAACGCGAATCCGACGTCCTCGCCCGCATCGGAGGCGAGGAGTTCGCTCTGTTGCTGCCCGACACCAGCATCGAGCAGGCCCGCACCATCGCCGAAGGCCTGCGCCAGGATGTGGCGACCGGGCCGCTGGTGGCAGGATCCGATCTCATCTCGACCACAGTCAGCATCGGCGTCGCGGCGGCGGCCGGTCGCCATTCGGCCATTTCCGACTTGATGAAGGCGGCCGACCTGGCGCTGTACGAGGCGAAGAACGCGGGACGCAATCGGGTCGTGCTGTGCGACGCCGCGCCGATCGTCGCCAGCCCGGGCCTGGGCGGTCCGGATCGGCCCGACGCGGCGCATGCTCCTGCGGCGCGTGAACGGTTGGCCGACCAGGACTATGCGCCGCTCGAGGACCGCCACAGCGCTTCCCGGTCGGAGTGAACCGGTCAGAGCAGCAGCGCCACGAACCCCGCCAGCGCCGCGCCTGCGAGCAGCAGCATCCAATCGACCGCATCGAGGCCGAGAACGCGACCTTCGGTCGGCGCACGTGACACCATGGCACGCTCTCATCGTGGTGGGCGATCGAGGATGCCCCGCACGCGATGCTACGATAGCGGGGCGGCGCCGTATGTGAACGGCATCACATTGTGACCGGAGCCCCGCGACAATGTTTGCTTGGGCGGTGCCGGCAATCCAGTGGGGGAGGTTTCTCTCCCCGGCGCGTTGCGGTCGCCAGCGTGGGCCGTCCGGGCGGCGGCCGGTCCGGCGCGGAGGCCGTTACTCCAGCGTCACAACCGGCGGGAAGCTCGCGGCGGTCGGATGGTTGGCAGGCGCGCCGCTCGAGCGGGCGCGCGACGGTGCGGCAGCTGCGGTCGCAGTCGCCGCGGGATCCGGCGGCGCGGGCCGCGCCCGCGGCAACGGCGGCTGGCTCGCCGCGTCCGACCGGCCAGGCGCGGGAATCGAGCGGGGTGGCCGGATGATCGGGTCACCGAATAGTCTGGACCACCGGGTCACGCGCGTCTGATCGGCAACTCCGGGGTCGGAGTCGAGGCAGATCACGATCGCGCACGCAAGCACCAGGATGGTCACGACTCGCATTCAGCGGCCTCCCGCGAGTTCGCTGCCGGGCGCAGCCGCCCGGCAAAGCGATTGCATTCTCGTCGTCAGGATAGCGATGAGATTGAGGCGGAGCTTGGACCCGCCG
>JBEKZK010000940.1:0-3753 GCA_049509935.1 Xanthobacteraceae bacterium
AATTTCAGGTTGCTCCTCTTTGTCTCCAGCGTCCGCAACCATGATTCGGCGATTTTGTGCTGGAATCGCTCGACGGAGAATCGTGTAGCATTTTCCCGACATGCTGCTGCCGAAATTCGGTCCGCGTGGGTCTCGAACCGCTGGACCGCGTCTTTGACCGCGGTCGGCGTCTGGGCTCCGAATAGAACGCCCGTGGCCGGCTCGGCCTCGCCGAGGTTCCGAACGATATCGCAGGCTCCGCCGCGTCCAAAGGCGACGAGCGGCGTTCCACAGGCCTGAGCCTCGGCCATTACGATGCCGAAGTCTTCGCATCCCGCGAAGACGAAGGCCTTGGCCCTAGCGATCACGTCGACGAATTTGTTGCGGGCGAGGTGGCCCGTGAAGGTCACGTTCGGTCCCGCCATCTCCTTGAGCTCGGAAAGCTGCTGACCGGCGCCGGCGACCACCAGCCGCCGCGTCGGCATCTCGTTGAAGGCCCGGACCACCAAGTCCACCCGCTTATAGGGCACCAGGTATGAGGCGACCACGTAGTAGTCGTCCTTGTGCTGCGCGTAGGTCATCTCGTCGATGTCGACCGGTGGAAACACCACGTCGGCTTCCCGCCCGTAGATCCGGCGGATGCGTTCGCGGACATGGCTCGAGTTCGCCACCATCAAGTCGGGCCCGAACGACGTGCGGAAATCCCACATCCGCATGTTGTGCAGCATGTAGCGGAACAGCAGCCCCTTCGGTCCATAACCCAGGCGTGCCTGCCGCAGGTATTCGAACTGCTGGTCCCAGGCGTAGCGGACGGGGCTGTGCACGTAGCACATATGCGGCTGGTCCGGCCGCGTGATGACGCCGCGCGCAAATGCGGCCGAGGACGAGATCACCCCGCGAGATGACCCCGTCGTGCTCGGTTACGTTGAGCTGCTCGATGAAGAACGGACAGAGAAAGAAGGCGTGACGGTAGAGCTTCCTGGCGAACGGCCAGCGGTTCATCGGGCTGACGGTAAAGGGCTTCGACTTGAAGAATGCGGTCCGTTCTTCGTCCGTCAGGAAGTCGAACAAGGTGAAGATATCGGCGTCCGGGAACACATCCAGCATGCTCGAAACGACGCGTTCTCCCCCGCGGTAGGAGGGGAACCAGTCGTGCACCAAGGCAATTTGCATCGTTGATCGACCTTCGCTCGCCGAAACTGGTATGATAGTAAAGCAATGATATCACTATATCATTGGATTGTGGCGCGGCACAATATTCGTTTCTTGTCACAGGACACCCGTGTAATTTCTGTCTCGTAATGGTTATTACGTCGGTTCAGGCCGCTCGCGCCTGGAACGCCACACGCTCGGAGTCGTGCGCGGACCGAAGCCTAATTGTGCTGCCACGGCCGCGGCTGGACGCCTGTCACGATTTTCAGATCGATCCCTTCGGCCAGGAGCCAGTTCGCGATGCGGGGACGCGCGCCCTTGGGGAGGACCTCGATCTCGGCCTTGAGTCGCTGCGCCTCGTCCCGCAGGCGCTGCACGACGAGGACCGTGTCCTCCGCGTAGCCCATCATCGCCATCGCGCGGAAATCGTCGAAGAACCAGCGCCGCTCCCGCTCCGACAGCTGCCGGTAATAGCGGGCGCCGACGATCGCCCGCAGCCGCATCAGCCAGCCCTCGTGCGGGCCGGTCTCGACCGAGCGGTCGAACGCGGCGAGCTTCTCCTCCGAGAACCCGCCGGCCATGGCGGAGATCCAGAACCGCGCCAGCCACAGATGCCCGGCCAGCGGCTGGCACGCCAGCCCGGCGTCGAGCGCAGCGCTCGCCGTCTCCATGGCGTGCTTCTGCGGAACCTCGTTGCGGCCCGCCATGGCATCCTCCGCCACCCGCACCGCGATGGCCGCGCGGCTGGCCGTGATTCCGGTCGCGCACGGCCACGGCAGGCCGGAGTCCTGCGATTGCTCCAGCAGCTCGGCGACCAGCTCCGGCCGGTAGGGCTGCCCCTGCCAGATCCGCTGCGCCATCCGGGCGTACACCGAGGTCTCCTTGTCGGCGATCACGATGCCCACCGCCGCGATGGCCGCCAGCAGTCCGAACAGCCGCAACAGCATGCTGGCCGGACCAGCTTCGGGTCCGGCCTTCATTGCTGGGTGTAGCCGTATCGGCTGTAGAACTTGTTGTGATAATATCCCCGCGAATAGCCGTCGAGATCGTTCAGCTCGCGGTAGTTCACCTTGTTGAGGACGACGCCGACGATTTTTTCCGCCGCCACTCCGAATCCGGCCAGCGCCTCGTTCAGCACGTCATAGCGCGTCTTCCGCCACTCGACGACGACCACGAAGGCATCGATGTGCGGCGACATGGCGCGCGCGTCGACCACCGCGCCGAGCGGCGGCAGGTCGACGATGATGTGCTCGAACCGGGTCGCGGCCTCGGCCAGGATGCGGCGCATCTCGTCGGACGCCAGGAGGTCGCTGGAGTTCGCAATCCGCTGCCGCGTCACCACCGGGAGGAATGCGAGCTTGGTCACCGGGTCGATCGCGATCGCGTTGGTCAACGCGGCGCTCCCTGCCATGACCTCGATCAGGCCACGCTCGGCGCCGTCCGCGAGCGTCCGCGACAGCTCGGGATTGCGCATGTCGCCGTCGATCAGCAGCGTGGTACGGCCGCTGATGGCGAACAGCTTCGCGAGGTTGACGGAGATCGTGCTCTTTCCCTCGTTGGGAACCGCCGAGATGACGCCGATGCATTTCATCGGGCGCGTCAGCGCCGTGATGTCGATCGACGTCCGCGCCGCCCGCAGGCTTTCGGTGAACCGCGACAGCGGTGAGCGCACCACCTCGTCCATGACGTCGATCGGGCGCAGCTGCTCGGCCGGGGCCGGCGCGTCCTTGGCCCACGTGGACGGCGGCCCCTGTCCGGGGGTTCTGAGGACCGGCGCCGGCTTCTCCGGCGGCTCGACGATCGGGACCAGCGCCAGGCAGTCGAACCCGGTGCGCTGCTCCACCTCCTTGGGAGTGCGGAGCACCCGGTCGAAATTGCGCATGACGATGGCGTGTCCGAGCCCGAGACCGGTGCCGGCGAGCAGCCCGAGCAGGGCGATCAGCGCGGTCTTCGGATGGCTCTTGGCGAACGGCCGGGTGGCGGCCGTGATCAGCCGCGCTTCCGACACCGGGAACGACTGCTGCTGCACCGCCTCGGTGTACTTCTGCAGGAAATTCTCGAAGATCGTCCGATAGGTCTGCGCCGCGCTCTCCAGCTCTCTGAGGTTGACCTGGGCCTGGCCGGAGACGCCGGCCTGCTTGATCATCTCCTGCAGCGCCGCCCGCATCGTCTCTTCCCGGGGATGGGTGCGACCGAAGCGCGCCGACCAGTCGGCCTCGCGCTGGCGCGCCGCCAGGTACTTGGTGCGCAGCCCGGTGATCACGTCGTTCTTCAGCGTGTCCGACACCGTTCCCAGCGCCTCGTCGGGCGCCGGCGATTTCAGCACCGCCTCGATGCGCTCGAGCCGCGCCTTTGCCTCGGCGGTCTGCCCGGCGGCCGCGATCATCTGGGTGTTGAACTCCTGGAGCTGCAGGTCGCTCAGCAGGCCGCGCGCCCCGGTGTCGATGATGCTGTTCTTGGCCTTGTAGTCCTGCACCTCCCGCGCCGCGGTATTCGACTGGTTGCGCAGCTCGGCGATGCGCTCCTGCAGCCAGACACTCGCCCGCCGGGTGGCCTGGTATTTGGTGTCGAGCTGCTCCACGATGTAGGCGTCGGCGATCGCGTTGGCGACCCGCGCCGCCT
>JBEKZK010000941.1:0-2528 GCA_049509935.1 Xanthobacteraceae bacterium
ATCCGCATAGTCTCCATCGAGCTCGACGTTGCGGGTCTCGATCATCAGCTTGCCGCCGTCCGGCATGGCATCCCTGGCGTTCACCGCGAGGTTCACCAGCGCATTGCCGAGCTGCGAGGGGTCGACCAGCGCCGGCCAGGCGTCGGGCGCGAAGGCAGTCGTGATCTTCACCTGAGCGCCCAATGTCGGCATGAGAAGCTTCTGCGTGTCGCCCACCAGCTCGTTGATGTCGGTGGGGCACGGCTGCAGCGGCTGCTTGCGGGCGAACGCCAGCAGCCGGCGGGTGAGCAGCGAGCCGCGCTCGGCGGCCTCGTCGATCATCCGCGCGGCGGCGGCGGCGCGCGGGTTGTCGGCGAGGCTGTCGGCGAGCCCGCCGACCGTCAGGGTGATCACGGTCAGCATGTTGTTGAAGTCGTGGGCGATGCCGCCGGTCAGCTGCCCGATCGCCTCCATCTTCTGCGCCTGCGCCAGCTGCTGGTCGCGCCGCCTCAGCTCGGCCTCGGCCTGGCCGCGCATCGCCATCTCGAGCTGCAGCTGCGCCGAATGGCGCTGCACCATGTCGTAGAGGGCGGCGTTCTGGTAGAACAGGGCGATTTTCGTCGACAGGATGGCGACGATCAGCTCGTCATCGTCGGTGAACGTCTTGCCACCGCGCTTGTCGGCGAAATAGATCCAGCCGCACGCCTGATCGCGGGACGCGATGGCGGTGCCGAGGAAGGTCTTCGCCGGGGGATGACCCGGGGGAAGGCCGTCGATCTCCCCGGACAGGCGCAGCGCGCCACGCGCCGCGATGAGCGAGCCCGGCAGTCCCGCGAGACCCGGACCCGTCGCCCGATGGACCTCGGGGTCGCATCCCTTGGCGAGAACGTGCAGGAGCTTCGTCTGCGTGTCGTCGAGGATGCCCAACGCCGCGTATCGGGTGTCGATCATCCGGCAGGCGCCTTGGAAGAACATCTCCACGACGTGAGCGGGCCCGCGTTCGGGGCTGACATCGAGCGCGATCTCGATCAGCGTCGCCAGGCGCCCGCTCAGCTCGTGCATGGCGGCCAGCCGGTCGGAAAACTTGCCCGCCATGTCGCGCAGGCGGTCGCGCTCGGCGATCAGTGGTGGGATGTGATCCAGCGCCCGCTCGAACGACGCCCGCATGGTTCCGAGCTCGTCGGCATACGATGCGATCTTGTGTCCGACGCGGTCCAGCTCCGGCGATTCACCGGCCGCGATCGCCGCCACGACGGCGTCCGACGGCAGCGCTGCCGACAGCCCGAGCGCGGCGTTCACCGCAGCGAGAATCGCCTGCGGCTCGCTCGGCTTCGCCAGCACCGTGCGCACCCCGCAGGAGTCCGCCAGCGCCCGGGCTTCGGGCCCGCGGTAGGTCGCCGTATAGAAGATGACCGGCGTCCCGGCGACGTCGGGGTCGGCTCGCAGCCGCAGGGTGAGCTGGTGTCCGTCCATGACCGGCATCATGATGTCGGTGATGACCAGATCGGGCCTTTCGCCGCGCACCAGCGCCAGCGCCTCGGCGCCGTCAGCGGCCTCCAGAAGCTGATGATTCATGTACCCCAGCAGGGTCAGCAGGAAGTGCCGGTTGACCCGGCGATCGTCGACGATCAGGATTTTTGCCACGGCTGAGTTTCATTCCAGGTGAGGAACCGCCCGGCGCGCCGAGGGCTCCGAAGTCGGGTTGCGGGAACTCGGCGATTCGTCGCATACACACGTCCGCGTCGGTCCGTTTCGACACATGGCCGTCGAATGATCGTCGTCGATGGTCGGGATCGGCTGCGACTGTGGTCATTGCTCTGGAAGATAAAGCGTGAACTTGCTGCCCTTGTGATGCTCGCTGGCGAATGCGATGTGTCCTCCCAGGGCCTCGGCCAGCTTCTGGCTCAGATGCAGGCCGAGGCCGGTGCCCTCCAGGTCCGAATGCCCGGGCACGTGCACCCGGGTGAAGGCCGAGAACAGCTCGGACTGCGCATCGAGCGGGATGCCGACGCCGGTGTCCGCCACGCTGATCTCCGCGGTCCGCGGCAAGGTCGAGCTCCGCATGGCCATTTCCAGGCGAATCCCGCCGAAGTCGGTGAACTTGATGGCGTTGTTGACCAGATTGATGACGATCTGGCTCAGCGCCCGCGGGTTGCTCCGCATCGGCGCGCACGACGCCGGCATCGCGACCGTGAAGTCCAGTCCCTTGGCCTGCGCCTGCGGCCGCAACGAGGCTGCGACCTCGCCGATCACGCCGGCGAGGTCGATCGGCGTCAGGACCAGTTCCATCTTGCCGGCCTCGATCTTGGCGAGATCGAGCAGGTCGTTGATCAGCGCCAGCAGATGTCCGGCGCTGGCCTTGACGATCCCGAGCTGCATCTGCTGATCGGCGGTGAGCGGCCCGGGCAGCTTCATCAGCATCGTACCGGTGAAGCCGATGATGGAATTGAGCGGGGTGCGCAGCTCGTGGCTCATGCTGGCAAGAAAGCGGTCCTTGGCCAGGTCGGCGTTGGCGAGCTCGATGTTCTCCTCCTGCAGCGCCTTCAGCC
>JBEKZK010000942.1:0-2522 GCA_049509935.1 Xanthobacteraceae bacterium
ATCGAGGGGCTCGCCAAGGGCGACAGCCTGCACCCGGTGCAGAGGACCTGGCTCGCCATGGACGTCCCGCAATGCGGCTACTGCCAGAGCGGCATGATCATGGCGGTGGCGGCGCTGCTCCGGGAGAAGCCGAAGCCGACCGACGCCGACATCGACGCGGCGATCACCAACATCTGTCGCTGCGGGACCTTCCAGCGGGTGCGCGCCGCGATCCACGCCACCGCCGACGCGTGAGGGAGGCCGCCATGACGACGATGCCGAACATCGACCGCCGCTCGTTTCTCGCAAGCTCCGCCGCCCTCGCCGGCTCCGCCGCCGCCGGGCTGGCGCTCGGGTTTCACGTGCCCTTCGCCGATGCGGCGAGCGCTGCCGAGGCGGCGCCCGAGGTCAACGCCTGGGTGGTCATCAAGCCCGATGACAGCGTGGTGATCCGCATCGCCCGTTCCGAGATGGGGCAGGGCTCGCTCACCGGCCTCGCCCAGCTGGTCGCCGAGGAGCTCGAATGCGACTGGTCGAAGGTCTCGACCGAATATCCAACACCCGGGCAGAACATCGCGCGCAATCGCGTGTGGAAGAATTTCTCCACCGGCGGCAGCCGCGGTATCCGCGAGTCGCAGGACTACGTGCGCAAGGGCGGCGCCGCGGCGCGGATCATGCTGATCCAGGCCGCCGCCGGCGAGTGGAACGTGCCGGCCTCCGAGTGCAGCGCCGCCAACAGCGTGATCACCCACCAGCCGTCGGGCCGCACCGTGACGTTCGGCAAGGTGGCGACCAAGGCCGCCACGCTCGAAGCGCCGAGCGACGTCCCGCTCAAGGATCCCAAGGACTGGAAGATCATCGGCAAGTCGGTGAAGCGCCTCGACACCGCCGACAAGGTGACCGGCAAGCAGGTCTACGGCGCGGATCTGACATTCCCCGGCATGCTGTCGGCGGCGATCCGCGACTGCCCGGTGTTCGGCGGCAAGATCAAGAGCTTCGATGCCGCCAAGGTCGAGACCATGCGCGGCGTCAAGCGCGTCGTGAAGGTCGGCGACTCGGCGGTCGCGGTGGTCGCCGACACCTGGTGGCAGGCCAAGACCGCGCTCGACGCGCTGCCGATCACCTGGGACGAAGGCGCCAACGCCGAGGTGTCGAGCGACACCATCGCGGCCATGCTGCGAGAAGGTCTCGACGCCAAGGAAGCCTTTGTCGGCAACGAGAACGGCGACGTCCACGCGGCGATCGCCGGCGCCGCCAAAACCGTCGAGGCGGTCTACGGCTACCCGTTCCAGAACCATGCCTGCATGGAGCCGATGAACGCCACGGCGCGGTGGACGGCCGATCGCTGCGAGGTGTGGGCGCCGACCCAGAACGGCGAGGCGGCGCTCGCCGCCACCGCCGAGGCCGCCGGCCTGCCGGTCGCCAAGTGCGACGTCTACAAGGTGCTCCTCGGTGGCGGGTTCGGCCGCCGCGGCATGACCGACTACGTGCGCCAGGCGGTCGCCATCGCCAAGGAGTTGCCGGGCACCTGGGTCAAGCTGCTGTGGTCGCGCGAGGAGGACATGCTGCACGGCCGCTATCACCCGATCACGCAGGCCAAGATGGTCGGCTCGTTCGACTCGAGCGGCAACCTGACCGGCCTGCACATGCGGATTTCCGGCCAGTCGATCATCGCCGCAGTGTTTCCGCAGAACCTGGTCAACGGCAAGGACCCGGTGACGTTCCAGGGTCTCAACCCCACGGGTGCGGAATCGGTCTTCGGCTATTCGGTTCCCAATCTGCTGATCGACCACGCCATGCGCAACACCCACGTGCCGCCCGGCTTCTGGCGCGGCGTGAACATCAATCAGAACTGCATCTATGTCGAATGCTTCATGGACGAGCTCGCCCATGCGGCCGGCCAGGACCCGCTGGCGTTCCGGCGCAAGCTGATGGCGGGCCATCCCAAGCATCTGGCGGTGCTGGACGCGGTGGCGGCGCGCGCCGAATGGGACAAGCCGGCGCCAGCCGGCATCCATCGCGGCCTGGCGC
Organism: Xanthobacteraceae bacterium; assembly: GCA_049509935.1. Classification (GTDB taxonomy): domain Bacteria; phylum Pseudomonadota; class Alphaproteobacteria; order Rhizobiales; family Xanthobacteraceae; genus AP-16. The sequence continues at coordinate 2,011 of JBEKZK010000942.1, forward strand.
AGATCATGGGCTTCGGCAGCTACGTCGCCGCGGTGGCGGAAATCTCCATCAGCGACAAGGGCCGGGTCAAGATCCACCGGATCGTGGCCGCGACCGATCCGGGCTATGCGGTCAATCCCGACCAGATCAGCTGTCAGGTCGAAGGCTCGTTCGTGTACGGGCTCTCGGCGCTGCTCTATCAGGAGTGCACCGTGAAGGGCGGGCGCATCGAGCAGGAGAATTTCGACACTTACAATGTGCTGCGCATCGACGAGATGCCGAAGGTCGAATCGGTCATCGTGCCGTCGGGCGGCTTCTGGGGCGGCGTCGGCGAGCCGACCATCGCGGTCGCGGCGCCCGCAGTGCTCAACGCGATCTTCGCGGCGACCGGCAAGCGCATCAGGTCGTTCCCGCTGACGCACCACGATCTGAAGAGCGCATGATTGTCAGACCGGGCGGTGGCCGGTCGGGACATCGCCCCCGTGCCGGGAGAATGACGTGAAGGCTGCGCGTGCGGCGTGGGCCACCGGTCT
>JBEKZK010000943.1:0-2519 GCA_049509935.1 Xanthobacteraceae bacterium
CGCCGCGTGGAGGTGGCGGTGCCGGCCTGGATCACCAGCAGCGCGCGACCGGCAACCTTGTAGCGCGCCACGCTGTCGCTGACGCGGCTGACATGCAGATGACCGGACAGGATGAGGTCGACGCCGTGCTCGGAGAACGCCGCCATCGCCATGGCGGCACGCCCGACAAGCCCATGGGTATCGCCGGTGTCGGGGACGTCGAAGGGATGATGAGTGACGATGATGCGCGTGACGCCCGCCCCGCATCGCGCCAGCCGCGCGAGGGAGCGGGCGACCTGCTGTCGATTGATACGGCCGTTCTTGAGCGTCAGGGAGCGGGACGTGTTGATGCCCAGCACGGCAATCTCATCGTCGGCGTAGAACGGTTCCAGATCCTCGGTGATGTATCGCTGGTATCGGGCGAGCGGCTTGAGCAATCGGGAGACGACATTGTACAGCGGCACGTCGTGATTGCCGGGCACCACGATCCGGGGCGCCGGCAGATCATCGAGAAATCTGCCGGCGTCGGCGAACTCCTGCCGGCGCGCCCGCTGGGTCAGGTCGCCGGAGACGACGACGACATCGGGTCTCGCCGCGTCGACAGCGGCGATGAGCGCCGGCGGGATGGCGCGATCCAGGCGCCCGAAATGCAGGTCGGACAGATGAGCGATCGCGCGCAACGGGGTGGCCTCTTGGCTACATGCGCCCGTCGCTCCGCGCCGGCACGACGACGCCGAGCGCACGCGGGCGGATGCGGTAGCGCAGCGGCGCTTCCATCACGGTGACCTCGCCGTCGGTCGACACGTTGGCCCACCTGGTCGCGGTCTCGATCATGATCTCCTCCGTCTCGAAGGCACTGAGCTCATGGTCGGTCACGCGCCCCATGAGGGCCCGGAGCGCCATGCGCACCAGATGGAGGCGACCGGCGCGCTCCGCCATGCATACCCACAGACGGCCGGAGTCCAGGCTCATGCGCGTGCCGATGTCGAGGCCCGCGATTTCATACCTGTTGTTGCCGACGAACACGAAGGGTGTCGCCCGCGCCGGCAAGTCCGCCGCGTCCGTGCGCAGTCGCACGCGGAGCAGGGAATAGCGCCGTAGAACCGACCCGACGGCGAGCACGAACGCGACCCATTTGACATGGCCGTGGCGCTGCTCTTCCTCCCGTTGGCGTACGATGCGCGGATAAAGGCCGATGCTGGAATTGTTCACGAACACGCGGCCGTTGATCTCGCCGACATCCACCTTGGCGATCTGGCCGGTGAAGACGTTGCGGACGGCGGCTTCGAGGCCGAGGGGAATGCCGAGATCCTTGGCGAAATGATTCAACGTACCGATCGGGAGAACACCGAGCGCGGTGTCGGTCCCGACCAGCGCAGCCGCCACCGCGCTGATGGTCCCGTCGCCGCCGCCCGCCACCACCGGCCGGCCGTTCTCCTCGACGGCGCGTGCCGCCAGCCGCGAAATATCGTCGCCGCGCCGCGCCACGACGACGCGCGCCGCCACGCCGAGCTCACCGGAGATGCGATCGAGGTGTGCCCGGGCCGCATCCACGTGGCTGGAGGCGCCGTTGAGGATGCATGTCGGGGATCTTTGCGGGGGATGCAGCGCCATCGCGCATGCTACGACGAACGCCGGATCATCGGCAACGCGAGGGTCGCACGCACCTGCGCACTCCTCGTGAGCGCTCGGGCGACCCGGCGGTCCGCCAACCCCACTCCAGCGCTTTCCGGTCATAGTGAACCACTTGTTGCAGCGCCTCGATCCGGGGAGCGCTGTAGAATCTCTTGTTGCGCATGTCCTTGATCGGCGAACCGGATCCACTTCGCCGGGACATGCTGCAGGTTGCACCGCGCTCGGCCATCGCTGGAGAGATCGGCAATCCGTTGTCATCTTCGGTGGCGTCGAGATAATGCGGCAGGGCTGCGATCAGGTGCCCTGAGAGGACAACCTTCGACGTGCCGACCGATGCAATCCTGGATCAGATCGTCTCACTCCTTGCCAGGAGCGACCTGTTCCCGTCATTGACTCCCGATCACCTTCGGGCGCTTGCGGCGGGCTGCTCCTGGTTCTCGGTGCCCGGTGGACATCCCGTATTCCAGGAAGGCAGCGTGTCCGATGCGATTTTCATCGTTGCAACCGGCATGCTGGGCGCCTATCGGCACGACGCCGACGGTGGAGACCGGCTCCTCGGCCGCATCGGCGCCGGCGAGGTCGTCGGCGAGATGGGGCTGGTAACCGGCGAAGTCCGTACCGCCACCGTCAAGGCGCTGCGCGACAGCGAGTTGCTTCGGATATCCAAAGAGGATCTGCAGCGCGTCGCATTTCAATTGCCCGCCGTGCTGATGGAATTGTGCGGAACGGTGGTGCGCCGGCTTCGAAGCGTGCAGGAGCACATGCCGGCTCCGCGCAAGCCCGTGACTTTCACCCTTGTTCCCCACCATCCGGGCATCGACGTCCTGACCTTGGCGAAGCAGATCGCAGGGGACCCGGCCATCGATCGCGACGCCTTGATCGTGTCGAAACAACTGGCCGAAGGA
>JBEKZK010000944.1:0-2516 GCA_049509935.1 Xanthobacteraceae bacterium
GTCGCGATGACGTCGTGTTCCGATCTGTTGATCAGGTCCGCATGATCGCGGGGCTTCAGCGTCTCCACGATCAGCTGAAGCCGGCGCACCGCGGCCTCGATGAGCGCCAGCTCCTCGCGATCGCCGCCGGTCAGACAGATCGTGAGATCGCGAATGGCGCCGGGGAGCATGTCGCGCACCGCCCGAAGCGTCGCTCCCTGCTGGGAGACCAGGAGCACGCGCAGGCCGAGCGCGAGATGGTGACAAACCAGATTGGCGATTGCCTGGACCTTCGCGGCGCCGGACGCCACCTGCGCCACCAGCCCATCGGACTGCTGCAGCCGGCGCACCAGGTCGATCTGATCGACGCTGCACGGCAGCGCACAGAACAGATCGCCGAAGTCCCCACTTGCGCGATCGGCGGCGTGCTCGATGTCGATCGGCCTGCCGACGCCGCTCGGCGCCCGACGCCGGGCCGCCGGCGCATCGGCGCTCGCCCCGGGAGCCAGCACGCGGGCCAGCATCGGGATCTCGCCGTCGCCCTCGGCGATCCGATCGAGCGCATCCTTGAACCGCTCGATGTCGCGCTTGACGAAGCTTGCGGCCCGCGGCCGCGCGAAGATCACCCAGCGGTCGGAGACGGTGAGGTGCTCCGTGGCGTCGGGCAACGGTTCTCCCGGTCCGGGCAGGCCGTGACCGGACGCCAGATGGATCGCCCCGGGATCGAGTTGGGAGCCGACCACCCGGAGCACCGGCTCGAAGCTGGCGGGCACGAACGGCGAGACTTCGCCGTCACGCTCGATCGCCTCCAGAATGCGGCGGGCGCTGTCGCCCACAAGCCCGGCGCCGCCAGTCCGTCGGGTGTCGAACCCCCTGAGATCGGCGACCGCACCGACCCTGCGCGGCCGAATGGTGATGGCGTTATTCCCGCCGACCTCGATCGTGACCAGCCGCTCGATCACCGGCAGGAATATTTCACGACCTCCGTGCCTCCAGCGCGAGACGCCGACGCCCCAGACGATGTCGCACGACCGATCAGTGCCGTCGCCGAACGGCGCGATGCCCGACAGGCTCGCGTGGATCGCCACGGTGCGGCGACGCAGCTCCTGGGCACCGGACTCGTCGATCCCGACCCCGAGGGCGGGATCGCCAGGCCGCGGCTCGATGGCCTTCGGATGCTCGACCCGGAGCCAGACCGGTCCCTCGTCATCGAACGAATCGAGCGTGATGCCCGGAAGGCCGTGCAATTCATGTTGATGCAGGACGACATGATCGCCGCTGGCGAGCCGATGGTCCGCGACCGATTCGACAACCGGCTCCCCGAGCCGGATCACCTCGGCGAGGTAGTCGAGCGCATGGAACAGCGGCTCGATGGCCGTGGCGAGCTGAATCGACTCGTCGACGGCCGTCTCGATCTCTCCCGCTTGCGGCCCACGCACCTCGACTACCCCCAGCGGTCGGAGTCCCCGGCCGACCGCACCATGCTCTGTCGTCGAATCGGATCTGGATCATCTGATGTCATCAACAAGGAAACATGAGGATGCCACAGGTATTTATTGTATGCAGACCGGATATAGTATCCGGTATCCCGTCCACGGCGCGGTTTGGAGCGATTCCAGGAAACCAAACATTCCAGTGGTTGAGAATTTGATCGCTTTCAGTCGGCGATGACGGATTCCGCCGATGTCGGCTGCCGGCGTTCAGAGGCCGGAAATCTTGTAGTTCACGCCGACCCGCACGACGTTCTCGGTTTCCCGCGCCGTGCTCGTCAAGGTGCTGACGTTGCCGCCATTGGCGAAATCATAAGCGTACGAGATGAAGTTGCCGATGCTGCCGAGGTCGACATACAGGTACTCGGCCTTGATGCTCCACTGCGGTGCGAAAGCCCATTCGACACCGCCGCCGGCGGTCCAGCCGAGGGCGGTCCGCACGGTGGCGGCCGGGGCGACCGGCGACGGGGCACACTGCGGACAGATATAGTTGCTCCCGAGCTTGGTCTGGCCATACGCCAGACCGCCCGTCACGTAGACCAGCAGCTGGCTGACCGGGGTGATGCCGGCACGGCCGCGGAACGTGCCGAGCCAGTCGAGTTCGCGCGCGTACGTGGTCGTCTGATCCGGGAACGCCGGGATCGTGATCGGACCGACGGTGGCGCCGCTCCTGGCGATCGCGCCGTCGAAGTCGGTTTCGATGCCGGCCACCCACATCGGATTGACCTGCCAGTTGTAGCCGACGGTGCCGCCGACGAGGACGCCGTCGTAGCCCAGTGCGACCGACGTCGGGATTGCGCCGGTGAGGAGGCCGGTTCCGAGGCCGCCGCCGCCGGTGTCGGTGCCGCTGTTGCCGATCGAATTGCTCGTCGACCCCAGCCACCCGCCGTTGGCGCCGACGTAGGGGCCGTTCCAGCGGTCCGCCGGCGCCGCGGCGGTGCTGACGAATGGATTGGCGAGCGGCGCCTGCCCCTGAAGCTCTTCAGGCGAGAAATTGGCCTTCAGGCCGCCGTAGATCGCGAGCGGCATTCCGGGCAGAAAAGTGCG
>JBEKZK010000945.1:0-2515 GCA_049509935.1 Xanthobacteraceae bacterium
CCGATCTCGGCTCTGAGCCGCCGTTCCAGTCCGGGCATCAGGGCAGCCATGCGCGTTCCCATAACGATCTTGACTGTATGTCGCATTCGTCCTTGATGTTCTCAAGCCTCGAGGAAACCCCATGGCTCAGAACAGCGCGCGCCGCGCCGGCCGGCATTTTCTGCAGATCCCCGGCCCCACGCCGGTGCCCGACCGCATCCTGCGGGCGATGGACATGCCGACCATCGACCACCGCGGCCCCGAATTTCAGCGACTGGGCCGCCGCGTGCTCGACGGCATCAAGACGATCTTCCGCTGCGCCGGTCCGGTGGTGATCTATCCGGCGTCGGGCACCGGCGCCTGGGAGGCGGCGCTGGCCAACACGCTGTCGCCCGGTGACCGGGTGCTGATGTACGAGACCGGGCACTTCGCGTCGCTGTGGAAGGCGATGGCCGAAAAGCTCGGCCTGAAGCCGGAATTCATCGCCTCGGACTGGCGCGCCGGCGCCGAGGCGGCCCGCATCGAGGCGGTGCTGCGCGACGACAAGGCGCACGCGATCAAGGCGGTGTGCGTCGTCCACAACGAGACCTCGACCGGCTGCGTGACTAACATCGCGGCGGTGCGCCGCGCCATCGACGCGGCGCGCCATCCGGCGCTGCTGATGGTCGATACCATCTCGTCGCTCGGCGCGATCGACTACCGTCACGACGAGTGGGGCGTCGACGTCTCGGTCGGAGGCTCGCAGAAGGGCCTGATGCTGCCGCCCGGCCTGTCGTTCAACGCGATCGGCGACAAGGCGCTGGGCGCCGGCAAGAGCGCCGCCCTGCCGCGGTCGTTCTGGTCGTGGGACGAGATGATCGCCAACAACCGCAACGGCTTCTTCCCCTACACGCCGGCCACCAACCTGCTCTACGCGCTCGCCGAGGCGATCGACATGCTGCACGAGGAGGGGCTCGAGAACGTGTTTTCCCGCCATCACCGCCATGCCGAGGCGACAAGGCGCGCGGTCCGCGCCTGGGGTCTCGAGGTGTGGTGCCGCGAGCCCGCCGATCATTCGCCGGCGCTGACCGGCGTGCTGATGCCCGAGGGCCACGACGCCGACGCGATGCGCAAAGGCGCGCTCGAGCACTTCGACATCTCGCTCGGCGCCGGGCTGTCGCGGCTCGCCGGCAAGGTGTTTCGCATCGGGCATCTCGGCGACACCAACGATCTCACCATTCTGGGCGCGCTCGCCGGCGTCGAGATGGGGCTGGGGCTCGCCGGCGTTCCCCATCGCAAGGGCGGCGTGCAGGCCGCGATGGATTATCTGATGTCCGCGGCGGCGGACCCGGCGCGCGCCGCGGCCGAATAGACCATGTCACCAAGCGGACCGCTGGCAGGCGTCAAGGTCATCGAGCTCTGCCACGTGATGGCGGGGCCGACCTGCGGCCTGATGCTCGCCGACATGGGCGCCGACGTCATCAAGCTGGAAAAGATTCCCGGCGGCGACGACACCCGCCGGCAGACCGCCGCCATGGTGGGCGACCAGGCGGCCGCCTTCCTGATGATGAACCGCAACAAGCGCGGCATCGCGGTCGACCTGAAGACCGACGGCGGCAAGGCGGTGCTGCGCCGTCTGCTGCAGACCGCCGACGTGGTGACGGAGAATTATCGGCGCGGCGCGATGGAGCGCATGGGCTTCGGCTACGACGAATTGCGCCGGCTCAATCCGCGGCTGATCTATCTGGCGATCACCGGCTTCGGCCGCACCGGCCCCTATGCGGACCGCGGCGGCTTCGACCTGGTGGCGCAGGGCATGAGCGGGCTGATGAGCATCACCGGCGAGGCACCTGGCCGGCCGCCGGTGAAAGTCGGCGCGCCGGTTTGCGACATCACGGCGGGGCTGCTCGGATGCATGGGGGTGCTCGCCGCCCTGCATCACCGTGAGCGCACCGGCGAGGGGCAGATGGTCGACACCTCGCTGTATGAGGCGGGGATCACCCACACCTACTGGCAGTCCGCGATCGCGCTGGCGACCGGCGTGGCGCCGGTGCCGATGGGCTCGGCGCACCCGCTGAGCGCGCCCTACCAGGCGTTCGAGACCGCGGACGGGTGGATCACCTGCGGCGCCGCCACCCAATCGAACTGGCTGCGGCTCGTCGACGTGCTGGACGCGCCGCACGTCCGCGACGATCCGCGCTTTGCCACCAACACCGACCGCATGAGACATCTCGACGCTCTCGCGGCGGCGCTGGCGGTCGAGTTCCGCAAGCGCCGCAGCGGCGAATGGCTCGACGTCCTGGAGCGCGCCGGGGTGCCGGCCGGTCCGGTCAACGACGTGCTGCAGATGCACGCGGACCCGCAGACATCGGCGCGGGCGATGATCGTCGAGACCGTCCACGCCACGCTCGGCGGCGTCACGACCATCGGCCTGCCGATCAAATTCTCCGCCACGCCCGGGGGCCCGCGCCACGGCGCCCCGCACTACGGCGAGCACACCGTCGAGATCCTGCGCGAGCACGGATTTTCCGACGCCGAGATCGATCGGCTGGCGCAG
>JBEKZK010000946.1:0-2512 GCA_049509935.1 Xanthobacteraceae bacterium
TTTGAGATTCCCGCGGGCGGCATTCAGCTCGAGGGCCGCGTCGGCGATGCGCGCATTCCGACCGGACAAATCTCTTTCGATGTTTTCACCGGTAGCCAATTCGACACCACCGAGCGCCGGCCGCTGGCGCAGAACGTGCTGACCGGCGACGTCGTGCTGCTGCCGGAGGGCACTTATTATATCGTCTCGAATTACGGCGACGGGAATTCCGTGGTGCGCTCGGACGTGCACGTGCAGGCGGCCAAGCTGACCGACATCGTCGTCACCCATCGCGCCGCCGTGATCACGCTCAAGCTCGTCAACGACACCGGCGGCGAGGCGCTCGCCAACACTCAATGGACGGTGCTCACGCCCGGCGGCGACGTGATCAAGGAATCAATCGGCGCCTTCCCGCGGGTGGTGCTCGCCGAGGGCGACTATCACGTGATCGCGCGCAACGAGGGCAGGACCTATCAGCGCGATTTCAAGGTCATTACCGGCGTCGACGGCGAAGTCGAAGTGACGGCGCGCTGAGCGGGTAGACTCGACGAAGCTCACGCCGCCTTTTCTATGCGCGCCACGTCGGGTGGTACGGCCTCCTGCGCCAGCGCCGCGAGCGCAGCGTCAAGAGGCATGACCTGCTGACCCTCGCTGCCGAGGCGGCGAATCGAGACGGTTCGCTCGGCTGCTTCCTTCTTGCCGACCACCAGCAGCACCGGCACTTTCGCCAAAGAATGCTCGCGGACCTTGTAGTTGATCTTCTCGTTACGCAGGTCGCCCTCGACGCGCAGCCCCAGGCGCCGCGCTGCCGCGATCGTCTCGCGCGCGTAATCGTCGGCGTCCGAAGTGATGGTGGCTACGACCGCCTGCAGGGGCGACAGCCAAAGCGGCAGATGCCCGGCGTAATGTTCGATCATGATGCCGGTGAAGCGCTCGAGCGAGCCGAACATCGCGCGGTGCAGCATCACCGGCGTGATCTTGTTGGAGTGCTCGTCGATATAGAAGGCGCCGAGCCGGCCCGGCATGTTGAGATCGACCTGCACGGTGCCGCATTGCCAGTCGCGGCCGATGGCGTCGCGCAGGATGTATTCGAGCTTCGGGCCGTAGAAGGCGCCTTCGCCCTTATTCAGCGTCCATGGTCGGCCCGAAGCTTCCAGGGCCTGCTTCAGCGCGGCCTCGGCCTTGTCCCACACCGTGTCGTCGCCGATGCGCTTTTCCGGCCGGTCGGAAAACTTGATGCGCACGTCGTCGAAGCCGAAGTCGGAATAGATCGACAGGATCAGATCGTTGACCTTGATGACCTCTTCGGCGATCTGTTGTTCGGTGATGAAGACGTGGGCGTCGTCCTGGGTGAAGGCGCGCACGCGCATAAGCCCGTGCAGCGCGCCCGATGGCTCGAAGCGATGCACCTTGCCAAACTCGGCGATCTTGTACGGCAGATCGCGGTACGATTTAAGGCCATTCTTGAAAATCTGGACGTGGCCGGGACAGTTCATCGGCTTGACCACGTAAGTGCGTTCGTCCTCCTCGCGCGGCTCGATGAGAAACATCGCGTCTCGGAATGTCGCCATGTGGCCGGAAGCGACCCACAGCGATGAATCGATGAGCTGCGGCGCATTGACCTCGGCGTAGCCGGCGTCCATCTGCCGGCGGCGAATGTAATTCTCCAGGGCCTGGAACAGCGTCCAGCCCTTCGGATGCCAGAACACCGAGCCCGGCGCTTCCTCCTGGAAGTGAAACAAATCCATCTCGCGGCCGAGCTTGCGGTGGTCGCGTTTCTCCGCCTCCTCAATCTGCTTGAGGTAGGCGTCAAGCTCCTCCTGCTTGGCGAACGCGGTTCCGTAAATGCGCGACAGCATCTCGCGGTTCGAATCCCCGCGCCAATAGGCGCCCGCGACCTTCATCAGTTTAAAGGCGTTGCCGATCTTGCCGGTCGAGGTCATGTGCGGACCGCGGCACAGATCGAACCAATCGCCCTGTTTGTAGATCTTGATCTGCTGGTCTTTTGGGATGGCGTCGACCAGCTCGACCTTGAAGCTCTCGCCCATGTCGGAAAAGACGCGCTTGGCGTCCTCGCGCGACCACACCTCTTTGGTGAACGGTTTGTCGCGCGCGATGATCTCGCGCATCTTCTTCTCGATGGCGGTGAAATCTTCCGGCGTGAACGGCTCGTTGCGGAAAAAGTCGTAATAGAATCCGTTGTCGATCACCGGCCCGATGGTCACCTGCGTTCCGGGCCACAGCGTTTGCACGGCTTCCGCCAGCACATGCGCCGCATCATGGCGGATCAGCTCGAGCGCGCGCGGGTCCTCGCGAGTCAAAAACTCGATCTTAGCGTCGTGCTCGATCGGATCGGACAGGTCGGCAAGTTTGCCGTCCAGTGCCATCGCCACCGTGCGCTTGGCGAGCGACGGCGATATACCCTTGGCGATGTCGAGGCCGGTGGCTTTTGCGGGATAGTCCCGACGCACGCCATCGGGAAAGGTCAGGGCGACCATTCTAGCTCCTGTTGCTCACTCGCTGCCTACGATGC
>JBEKZK010000947.1:0-2510 GCA_049509935.1 Xanthobacteraceae bacterium
ACGTCCGTCGGGTGATCCCGAGCATCGCCTCATCTCCCGGCATGTGTTGTTGCAGCATGCGTTGTTGCAGAATGCCGGGCGCGCCGCTCATTGGGGCGCCACCCGTCAGCGAGCGAAGCGCTCATTTCCACTCCGAAGCGCTCATTTCCACTCCAGCTCCGCATATGCCGCCGTGGCATTGCGCGCATTGTAGTCCGCGAACAGCTCCCACGCACGCGCTTCCGATCGGCCCGCGGTCGTGACCGCGGCCGCGAGCGGCGTCCCGCGGGCGATCGCGCCACGGACGTCGCCGCTGAGGCGTTCCAGATAGCGGCGCTGGGCGGCGAGCGCGGCGGGCCAGTCGGTCAGGACCGCGCCGTGGCCGGGGACTACGCGGCTCGCCCGGATCTGCGCGAGCGCGTCCATAACGCCGAGCCATCCCAGGATGCTGCCGTCGAGGACCGGAATATGCTGCGCGAACACGAGGTCGCCGGCAAACAGCGTGCCAGTCGCCTCGTCCATGACGGTCAGGTCGCAGTCGGTATGCGCGGCCGGCCACGCCCGCAGGGTCAGGGCGCGTCCGCCCAGGTCGAGGCGGACCTCGTCGTCGACCAGCAGGGTCGGCGGAACGATCCCGACGTCCGCCATGAGTTCCTCGCCCATGCGCTTGCGAAACGCCCTGAGGTAAAACTCGCCGCGGGCGGCCAGCGCCCGCGGCAGGCTGCGGTGGCCGACGAAGAGCGCGCCTTCGGCCAGGAATGCTGCATTGCCGAAAACGTGGTCGGGATGCATGTGGGTGTTGATCACATAGCGGATCGGCTTGTCGGTCACCTGCCGAATGGCGGCCTTCAGCCGCACGGCCTCCGCCACGCTGCCACCGGTATCGATCACCGCGACGGCGTCGCCGCCGACGACGAACCCGATGTTGGCGATGGCGCCCTCGTTCTCGCGCGCCATCAGCGCAACGGCACCGACGTGGACGAACACCCCGTCCGCCGGCTCGGCCACGGCGAGCGGCGCCGGCTCTTGTTGCGGTGCAGCAAACACCGACGGCGACGCGAGCCATGCGCCGCCGGCCATTGCTGCGGCGGCATAGGCCGCGATCACTCGCCGGAGGCCAAAGCCCTGCCGGCCGGCGCCGGACCGGCACCGCGGGTGAGACGGCCTGGTCATGAGTTGCGGCCAAACAATGGCGTCGGCATGACGAGCTTCCCGATCGGTTGCGGCGAGCACCGCACGTCACCCAAACATACATGTGCCATGACGCACCGGCCCAAATATTTCGCAGTCCCGTTGTCGGCCTAAATGTTTTGCTTGCGGAGATTGAATTGCCGGCCTAGAGTTTCTCCAGGTTTCCGGCTTCAAGGGCGCCAGTTCAACGGGAATGCTGGCGTTTCTTCGAAGGCTAGGCGGGCATCGCGGTCGATGGCCCCTCATGCCTCGCTGAGGCTGTGACACGCTGCCGGAAACTCTTCCCATGGTAAGGATCGGTGCCGCGGCGCCGCACGGTTTTGTGCGGCCGCGTCAGCGAGCCTATGAAGACGTCGGAGGGAGGAACTCGTAATGCGCAAAATTCTGCTCACGACGTGCTTGGGCGCGGTGGCGGCTTTCGCTGCGGGCGCTGCAAGCGCGAACGACGAACTGATCAAGCTGTCGCAAGACGGCAAGAGCTGGGCGATGCCGACCGGTGATTACTCCAATCATCGCTACTCGACCCTCAAGCAGATCAACGCCGGCAACGTCAACAAGCTGCAGGTCGCCTGGACGTTTTCGACCGGGGTCCTGCGGGGCCACGAGGGCGCGCCGCTGGTGATCGGCGACGTCATGTACGTGCATGGTCCGTTTCCCAATCCGGTCTATGCCCTCGACCTGAGTCAGGACGGCAAGATTCTGTGGAAGTACGAGCCGAAGCAGGATCCGAACGTGATCCCGGTGATGTGCTGCGACACGGTCAATCGCGGCGTGTCCTACGCCGACGGCAAGATCTTCCTGCATCAGGCCGACACCACCCTGGTGGCGCTCGATGCCAAGACCGGTCAGGTGGCGTGGTCGGTGAAGAACGGCGATCCGGCGAAGGGCGAGACCGGAACGTCGGCGCCGATGATCTTCAAGGACAAGGTCGTCATCGGCATTTCCGGAGGCGAGTTCGGCGTGCGCGGCTCGGTGACCGCATACGACCTCAAGACCGGCAAGCGGGTGTGGCGCGGGTACTCGATGGGCCCGGACGCCGATACTCTGATCGACGGCCAGAAGACCACCTCTCTCGGCAAGCCGGTCGGCGCGGATTCCGGGGTCAACACCTGGCAGGGCGATCAGTGGAAGATCGGCGGCGGCGCCACGTGGGGATGGTATTCCTACGATCCGCAGCTCAACCTGATGTACTACGGCTCGGGCAATCCCTCGACCTGGAACCCGAAGCAGCGCCCCGGCGACAATCGCTGGTCGATGACCATCTGGGCCCGCGACGTCGATACCGGGCAGGCCAAGTGGGTCTACCAGATGACGCCCCACGACGAGTGGGACTTTGACGG
>JBEKZK010000948.1:0-2502 GCA_049509935.1 Xanthobacteraceae bacterium
CCGGGTTTTCAACACCATGCTGAATGTAGGCGCGCAACATGGCGAACAACTGCGCGCGAGCATTGCCGTGTCCGGTCATCGCATTGCCCATGCGCTGTGCCAGGCGTTCGAACCCGGCCGTCGAGACGGCCGCCAGCAACTCGCGCTTGTCGGCAAAGTGCTTGTAGGGAGCGTTATGACTGACGCCGGCGCGCCGGGCGAGCTCGCGCAGAGAAAACTCGTGACTCTGCGTTTCGCTCAGGATGTCGAGCGCAGCGGTGACGATCGCACGGCGCAGATCACCATGGTGGTAAGGCCGGTCGGGGACATTGGATTGGGGATTGGTCATGGCCGTGATCTAGGCATTAAAGTTGGCGACGTCAACACTGAGGCGGCCAAGGCGGCTGCTGCCTGGCGCCAGCCCTCGGCCGCAGCCGCCATTCCCGCAAGCTGGGCGCAATCCGATCACAGCTGTGTGATAATGTTGACAATGACAACTTTTGGGGCTAAGTGGGCATCGTCAACATCGGTCAGGTCGGAGCCCACGCTCCTGCACAGGAAAGCCACGCCATGAACGTTCAATTCCAGCCGAATCTCACAACGGCGAAACGGCGTCTCCCGTTCGAATGTGTCGCCCTGGTGTTGCAGGGTGGGGGTGCGCTCGGGGCCTACCAGGCCGGAGTCTACGAGGCTCTTGCGGAAGCCCACATCAATCCCGACTGGGCCGCCGGCGTCTCCATCGGCGCCATCAACTCGGCCATCATCGCGGGAAACGAGCCGGCCGAGCGGGTCGCGAAGCTGCGCACCTTCTGGCAGCAGATCACCGCCAACCCGCTGCTCGACTGGCATGCTGCCGCCCGCGCCTTCACACCGAAGGGCGACGTGCCGCGCGCGATGTTCAACCAGCTGAGTGCGACCCGCGCGATCCTCGCGGGCGCCGCCGGGTTTTTTGCGCTTCGCCAGCCCGCTCCCTGGCTGCTCCCGGACGGCGCTCTGGAGGCCACGAGCTTTTACGACACCAGGCTCTTGAAGAGCGCGCTCGAGCGGCTCGTCGACTTCGATAGAATCAATGCCGACGACATGCGCTTCAGCGTCGGCGCGGTGAACGTGCGCACCGGCAATTTCGTCTACTTCGACAACAAGACCCATACGATCCGACCCGAGCACGTGATGGCGAGCGCATCGATTCCGCCCGCCTTCCCGGCGGTCGAGATCGACGGAGAACTGTACTGGGACGGCGGCCTGATCTCGAACACACCACTGCAGTGGGTCATCGAGCATGGGCCGCGCCAGGACACCCTGGCGTTCCAGGTGGATCTGTGGAGCGCGCGCGGCGAGCTGCCCGGCAATCTGGCCGACGTGGTGATGCGAATGAAGGAAATCGTGTTTTCGAGCCGCACCCGCGCCAACACCGATCAGTTCAAGCAGTACCAGCGCGCCCGAAGCTCGCTCGCGAGCCTTCTCGCAAAACTGCCGGCGGACCTCCTCGCCGGCGAGGAAGCCAGGATGTTGAGCTCGATCGCCGACCACAAGGTCTACAGCCTCGTCCAGCTGATCTACCGCTCCAGGCACTATGAGGGTCATTCGAAGGATTTCGAGTTTTCCCGGCTGTCCATGGAGGAGCACTGGCGCGCCGGCTATCACGACGCGGTGCGCACGTTGCGCCATCCCGAGGCCCTGCAGCGGCCCCGCAATAAAGAAGGCGTCTCCACGTTCGATCTTGCCGTGGACGGACGGGAATAGCGGCGAGGAGGCCTAGAGCGGGGCCGCAGGGGCAGCTACAGCCACTGCATGTTCCTCAACGACCACCCGCCCATTGCCGGCGGACGCGAGCTGTGGGGCTTTCCCAAGAAGCTTGCGAGCCCCACTCTGCGCACCGAGATCGACACCCTGGTGGGCACGCTCGATTACGGTCCCGTCCGCGTTGCCACCGCGACGATGGGCTACAAGCACACAGGCGCCGATCTTGCCTCCGTCAAGGCCGCGCTCGCGGAACCGAACTTCCTGCTCAAGATCATCCCCCATGTCGACGGCACGCCGCGCATCTGCGAGCTCGTCGAGTATCACCTGGAGGACATCGATCTGAAGGGGGCCTGGACCGGTCCGGCATCCCTGAGCCTCTGGTCGCACGCCCTGGCGCCGGTCGCGGAGCTGCCGGTCCTGGAGGTGGTCTCGGCGATGCACCTCGTCGCCGACCTGACACTCGCACTCGGCAAGGTCGTGCACGACTACCTGGCGCAGCCGGGGTCTCCGCACCGCAAAGGAAGAGCCCATGAGCTCGCAATATAAGGCTCGATCGCTTGTTCGAAGTCGCCGTCGGGGGCGTTGTGGCGATCGCGGTTTCGCTGTTGGTCCTTCCGGCCCGCGCCCATGCGTTGGGAACGTACGCAGCGGTCCACGCGCTGGAGCATATGGCACGGGTGCTGCCTGCCGTCATCGCGGGATTTCTGACCAGACGCGATCCCCGCGAAAACGTGCGCCATCAGGACGACGTCGGCGAATCCGTCCATGCGTTCGCCCAGG
>JBEKZK010000949.1:0-2502 GCA_049509935.1 Xanthobacteraceae bacterium
TGATCAGCGCCAGCAGCGCGGCCAGACAAATGGTCCTCACGCCCACCTCCTCTCTCACGCCCCGGTCGGGACGGGTTGCTCGCGCTCGGCCGGTTGCGCCGGGCGCGGACCGCCGCCGCTGCCGAGGAACATGACCTGCAGCGCCGGCACCACCACCAGCATGATGACCGGGCCGATCAGCATGCCGCCCACCACCACGGTCGCCAGCGGGCGCTGCACCTGGCTGCCGATGCCGGTCGAGATCGCGGCCGGCAGCAGGCCGATGCAGGCCGACAGCGCGGTCATCAGCATCGGCCGCATCCGCTGCTCGGCGGCGTGGAACATGGCGTCGACCGGGCTCATGCCGCCGCGCCGGGTCTGGTTGAAATAGGTGATGATCAGGATGCCGTTCATCACCGACACGCCGAACAGCGACACGAAGCCGATCGCCGCCGAGATGCTGAAATCGAGCCCCGACGCCAGCAGCCCGAGCACCCCGCCGCCGATCGAGAACGGGATCCCGACCAGCGCCATCAGGGCGTCGCGCAGCGAGTTGAACAGGCCGTAGAGCAGCAGCAGGATCAGCGCCAGGCTGATCGGCACGATGACGGCGAGGCGCTGCTTGGCGAGCTGCAGCTCCTCGAACTCGCCGGCCCATTCGATGCGATAGCCGTTGGGCAGCGCCACGTTTCGGGCGATGCGCTGCTGCGCCTCGGCGACGGTGCCGCCGAGGTCGCGGCCGCGCACGCTGAACTTGATCGGGATGAAGCGCGCGTTCTTCTCATGGAAGATGTAGGACGCCCCGGTGTCGAGCGTGATGGTGGCGAGCTCGCTCAGCGGAATGTAGGCATTGGTGCCGGAGGGCGTGGTGTAGCCGACCTTGATGTTGCGCACCGAATCGATGCTGTCGCGGTATTCCGGCGCCACGCGGACCGTGACATTGAACTGGCGGTCGGCCTCCAGCAGGGTCGTCGCCGTGGTGCCGCCCAGGGTGGCCTGGATGACGGTGTTGACGTCGCCGGCATTGAGGCCGTAGCGCGCCGCCCGGTTGCGATCGACCGCGATGTTCAGGTTGGGCTGCCCGAGCACCCGGAAGATCCCGAGGTCGGTGACCCCCTTGACCTGATCCATCTCGCGCTTGACCTCGGTGGCGAGGCGCTCCAGCGTCGCCAGGTTGGGGCCGATCAGTTTGATCGAGTTTGCACCCTTGATGCCCGAGAGCCCCTCCTCGATGTTGTCCTGGATATACTGGGAGAAATTGAGCTCGACCCCGGTGAGCTCGCGATTGAGCTCCTCCTGCAGCTCCTCGATCAGCTTCTCCTTGGTGAGCCCCGCCGGCCATTCCTCGAACGGCTTCAGCGGCACGAAGAATTCCGCATTGAAGAAGCCGGCGGCGTCGCTGCCGTTGTCGGGCCGGCCGTGCTGCGACACCACGGTGACGACCTCGGGGTGCGAGGCCAGGATTACCCGCATCCGGTCCACCGTGGGCATCGCCGCCTCCAGCGAGATGGTCGACGGCATGGTGGCGCGAATCCACAGGTTGCCTTCCTCGAGCGCCGGCAGGAACTCGGTCCCGAGATGCGTCATCAGCACGCCGATGATCGCCAGGAAGCCGAGCCCGAGCGCCACCATGATCTTGCGGTGATCGAGCGACCAGCGCAGCACCGGGCTGTAGATCGCCCGCAACGCCCGCACCACGATGGTCTCGACCTCCTCCAGGTGCTCCGGCAGGAGGTACGAGGCCAGCACCGGCGTGATCGTGAAGGTGGCGATCAGCGCGCCCACCAGGGCATAGCCGTAGGTCCGCGCCATCGGATTGAAGATCTGGCCCTCGACCCCCTGCATGGTGAACAGCGGAACGAACGCCGCGATGGTGATGGCGGCGGAGAAGAACACCGCCTTGTCGACCTGCAGCGCGCTGATCAGGATGAGCCGCAGCCGGTCGGTCCACACCGGCATGTTGTCGATGTTGTGCTTGCTGGTCGGATCGGTCCCGTAGGTGCCTTCGGCCAGGCCGTGCAGCAGCCGCTGCTTGTCGGCGGCCGGCGACTGGATGTTGCGAAAAACGTTCTCCACCAGGATCACCGCCGAATCGACGATGATGCCGAAGTCGACGGCGCCGACCGACAGCAGGTTGGCGTCCTCGTTCTGCAGCACCAGGAGGATGATGCTGAAGAACAGCGCGAACGGGATGTTGACGCCGACGATGATGGCGCTGCGCAGGTTGCCGAGGAAGATCCACTGGATCAGGAACACCAGGATGCAGCCGAAAACGAGATTGTGCAGCACCGTCCTGGTGGTCACCGACACCAGCGAGGTGCGGTCGTAGAACGGCACCAGCTTCACGCCCGGCGGCAGCGTCCCATCGGAGTTGATCTTGTCGACCTCCGCCTTGATCCGTGGCACCACGTCGTTGGTGTGCAGCGTCCGGTTCATCACCACGATGGCAGCGACCACGTCGTCGTCCTTGTCGCGGCCGGCCTTGCCGAGGCGCGGGACGTTGCCGACATAGACCTTGGCGAC
>JBEKZK010000095.1:0-10303 GCA_049509935.1 Xanthobacteraceae bacterium
CGCATGAGGCCGAAGGGCAGACGGAACTGCAGGATGAAAACGCAGGCGGGACCGATGCCGAACAGCACGATCGGATTGCGATAGACCCGGTAGGCGAGACGGCGCCACCGCGGCATCGCCAGATACTCGCGCACCGTGAGGGTGTCGATGTCGCCGAGCCCGCGGCGCTCGAGATTGCCCGAGGTCGCGTGGTGGATGGCGTGCGTCCGTCGCCAGAAGTCGTAGGGCGTGAACGTCAGGACGCTGATGACGCGGCCGACCCAGGCGTTGATCAGCGGATCGCGGAAGAACGAGCCGTGGCCGCAATCGTGCTGGATCATGAACAGGCGCACCAGGAACCCGGCGGCCGGAACCGCGAGCAGGAGCGACAGCCAGTAGCCGACGCCGAGGGTGGCCCAGACGAGGATCCACAGTGCGACGAACGGGCCGGCGGTGATCAGAATCTCGAAACCGCTGCGCAACCGACTCGGCTCGCGGTAGCGGGCCAGCATCTGCGCCAAGGCGCGCGCACCAGTTGTGTCGGCAGTACGTTCATCCATATAGGCGATCCCGGTGGGAGTTGCGCTTCGGCGCCCAGTGCACCGATTCCGAAGTCCGCATCACTTCGCGACATCTTCTGGGTGCGAACTCTGGTGTGAACTTCGGAATCAAGAGGTGCACCAGCAAGCCAATGATTCTAGGGTCGTTTTTGGATTTGAAGTTCCCATGGCGAGGGTGCCGGACGTCTGATGGGAACTTCAAATCCGCCGCGCCAGTCGGTACGTCGGATATCCGACATTCTCGACGTCGTCCAGACCTGCACTTCCACCGATGACAAAAATGGTCGCGCGGCCGGGACACGGCGCCGACGGTACACGCCTAATGCAACTGGAGGTGCGCAGCGACGTGTCGGGAGCGGCCCCGAGGCCGTCGCAGCCCGCATGAAGCGCGGCGACAGGGAGCGGCCGTGCAGCTACGCCACGGCGCCCGGATGTCATCCGGCTACGGTTTCCGGGAAGGAAGCTTACGAACGCGGACGGGACTGTCGCGGCAACGGATAGTCGGCACGATCATAGAGCTGCCGGATCCCGTCACTGTCGAACCTCTCCTCATCCACCTCGAGGTAGGTTCCGGCAAGAAACTGCGGCGGCAGCTCTTCGACGGCGAACCGGATGGCGTCCGCCGCGGTGGGAAACCTGCGATAGGTCACGGCCCCTCTGGCCCGCACGTTTCGCCGGCTCGGGAACAGCTCGGCCGGAGTATTGTAGCTGAATAACGCCATGTCATGCCTCGACGCGGTCCGCTGCAGCACGTCACATCCTGACTGATTCCACCTCTGTTCCCGCGGCTGGCTACCCACCGTCAACTCGGAACACTTAGCAGATTCAATGCTTTGTGCCGTGTCACCGACACAAATGATGAGGATCGAGCGCCGGTGACACAACGCCCAAAAAGCAAACGACCACGAACGAGTATCGGTGCGCGTACATCCGGCGTCACCCTCCTCGAAATCGTGGCCGCTCCAGGCAGCAGAGCCTTTCGGCATCGACACCGCCCTGCGACATCATATAGGAAACGGATCGACGATTGCAAGGCGCGCGATCCATTTCCTGTTGCGGTGCAGCGCGACCCCGCTGCGCCCCACCGGCCGCATCGAGACGGCGCGCCGATGAATCATTCACCATCACAAAGCTCTGGCGTTGCGGCTGCGAGCTGGGGCAAACCAGGACCCTGAGGCGCCGTCGCCGCATGCCCCGCGACGGCCCCGGGATGGCAGCCACGATGACCACGTCAGGCCCCACGTCGCGCGTCTATTTCTCGCAGCGCCTGCGACTGCGCTATGTCGACTGGGGAAATCCCGAGGCCCCACCGCTGCTTCTGGTGCACGGCGGCCAGGACCATTGTCGCAACTGGGACTGGGTGGCGGAGCGCCTCACCGGCGAGTGGCACATCATCGCCCCCGACCTGCGCGGCCACGGCGACAGCGAGTGGTCGGCCGACGGCTTCTACAGCATGGCGGGCTACGTCTACGACCTCGCGCAGCTGGTGCACCAGCAGCGTCTGGCCCCGGTCACCATCATCGCCCATTCGCTCGGCGGCAACATCGCGCTGCGCTACGCCGGCACCTACCCCGAGAACGTGAGGAAGCTCGTCGCCATCGAGGGCCTCGGACCATCGCCGAAGGCCGCGGCGGAGCGCGGCAGCGTGCCGATCGCGGACCGGATGAGGAAATGGATCGAGCTGCAGCGCGGCTTGGCCGGCCGCCTGCCGCGGCGCTACGGCTCGATCGAGGAGGCGTTCCGCCGCATGCAGGAGGCCAACAAGCACCTGTCGCCCGAGCAGGCGCGCCACCTCACGCAGCACGGGGTGAACCAGAACGAGGACGGGAGCTACAGCTGGAAGTTCGACAACTACGTCCGCGTCTGGCCGCCCTACGACATGACGATCGCCGAGGTCGAGCAGCTGTGGGCACGGATCAACTGCCCGACCCTGCTGGTCTACGGCAAGGAGAGCTGGGCCTCGAACCCCCTCGAGGACGGCCGCGCTCGGCATTTCACGACCGCCCGGGTGGTGAGCTTCGAGAAGGCCGGACACTGGGTGCACCACGACCAGCTCGAGGCATTTCTCGACACCGCGCGCGCGTTTCTCGCCGAGCGGTAGGACACATCAGATTGGTCGGCCCGTAGGGTGTGAGCAAAGGCGCGCTCTTGGCGTCGTGCCCACTGCCGGCGGCTGAAGGTGGGCACGCTACGCCATAGCCCGCGAAGACGGGCGTTCGCCCTTCAGGCCCACCCTGCGCGGACTCTTCCTCGGATCCGATCTGATCACCTTCGCGGGGTCCTCGCCATAGCCCGTAGGGTGGGCAAAGGCGCGCTCTTCGCGCCGTGCCCACCGGCGGCGCCCGAAGGTGGGCACGCTGCGCTTTGCCCACCCTACGGCGCTCCATCCGGGCTACCCGAGCACCCTCTTCACCGCATCCGCGACCCGCTCGGCCGTGAACCCGAAATGCCGGAACAGCTCGGCGCCGGGGGCGGATTCGCCGAAGCGATCGATGCCGATGACGTCGCCGCTGCGGCCCACGTACTTGCGCCAGATGTCGGACACGCCGGCCTCCACCGCGACGGCGGGAAGCGCGCGTGGCAGCACCCGCGACCGGTAGGCCGCGTCCTGGCGGTCGAACACGTTGGTCGACGGCATCGACACGACGCGGACCGCGATGCCCGCCTCGGAGAGGAGCGCCTTGGCGGCCACCGCCAGCGCGACCTCCGAGCCGGTGGCGATGATGACGGCGACCGGTGCGTCCTCCGGCTCGGCGAGGATGTAGCCGCCGCGCCGGATCTCCGCGAGCGCCTCAGCGGAACGCTGCTGGAACGCCAGGTTCTGCCGCGACAGCAGCAGGCTGCTCGGGCCGTTGCGCCGTTCGATCGCGGCGATCCAGGCGACCGCGGTCTCCACCGTGTCGCACGGACGCCACACGTCCATGCCGGGAATGAGGCGGAGCGACGCCGCGTGCTCGATCGCCTGGTGGGTCGGCCCGTCCTCGCCGAGGCCGATCGAGTCGTGCGAGTAGACGAAGATCGGGCCGATCCCCATCAGCGCCGCCATGCGCAGCGCGTTGCGCGCATAGTCGGAGAACGTCAGGAAGGTGCCGCCATAGGGGATGTAGCCGCCGTGCAGCACGATGCCGTTGAGGATCGCCGACATCCCGAACTCGCGCACGCCGTAGTGCAGATAGTTTCCCGGCGCCACCGCCGTCACCGGCTTCGATCCCGACCAGTTGGTGAGGTTCGATCCGGTGAGATCGGCGGAGCCGCCGAACAGCTCCGGCAGCGCCGGCCCGAGATGCTCGAGCGCGATCTGCGAGGCCTTGCGGGTGGCGACCGTCTGCGCCTTGCCGACGACCGTGCGGACGAGCGACGCCGCAGCCTCGGTCCAGCCGGCCGGAAGCTCGCCGGCCACGCGCCGCACGAATTCGCCCGCGAGCTCCGGGTGCTGCCGCGCATAGGCGGCGAACAGCTCGTTCCACCCGGCCTCCAGGCGCGCGCCGCGCGCGCGCCCATCCCAGGCGGCGTAGATCGCCTCCGGGATGACGAACGGCGGGTGCGCCCAACCGAGGTTCGCGCGCGTCGCCGCGACCTCGGCCTCGCCGAGCGCCGAGCCGTGCACGTCGTGGGTGCCGGCCTTGTTGGGCGACCCCTGGCCGATCACGGTCTTGCAGCAGATCAGCGTCGGCCGGTCGACGGACTGCATCGCCTGGGCGAGCGCCGCCTCGATCTGCAGCGGGTCGTGACCGTCGACGCCGGGCACCACCTGCCAGCCGTAGGCGCGGAAGCGTGCCGGGGTGTCGTCGGTGAACCAGCCCGCGACATGGCCGTCGATGGAGATGCCGTTGTCGTCATAGAAGCAGATCAGCTTGCCGAGCCGCAGCGTGCCGGCGAGCGAGCAGGCTTCGTGCGAAATGCCCTCCATCAGGCAGCCGTCGCCGAGGAAGACGTATGTGCGGTGATCGACGACGGCGAAGTCCGGCCGGTTGAACTCGGCCGCCAGCAGCTTTTCGGCGAGCGCCATCCCGACCGCATTGGCGAGCCCCTGGCCGAGCGGCCCGGTGGTGGTCTCGACGCCCGGCGTCAGGCCACGCTCGGGATGCCCCGGCGTGCGCGATCCGAGCCGGCGAAAGCCCTCGAGGTCGGCGATCGACAGGTCGTAGCCGGTCAGGTGCAGCAGCGCGTAGAGCAGCATCGAGCCGTGGCCGTTCGACAGCACGAAACGGTCGCGGTCGGCCCAAGCCGGGTTCGCCGGATTGTGCCGCAGGTGATGGCGCCACAGCACCTCGGCGATCTCGGCCATGCCCATCGGCATGCCGGGATGGCCGGAGTTCGCCCGCTGCACGGCGTCCATCGCCAGCGCCCGAACCGCGTTGACGATATCGTGGTCGGGCGGGCTCGCCGCCGCCTGCAGTGTCTCGAACGCCTTCGCTGCCGAGTTGATCATCTATCGCCCCACTGCCTGTTTGCGCCGCTCGATCAGCCGCCAGATCATCGGCGTGAAGATCAGCTGCATCGCCAGATCCATCTTGCCGCCCGGGCTGACGATGGTGTTCGGCCGCGACATGAACGAGTCGGGCAGCATCGACAAGAGGTAGGGGAAATCGATGCCGCGAGGATTGGCGAAGCGGATCACCAGCATGCTCTCGTCGGGCGCCGGCACGTGCCGGGCGACGAACGGATTGGAGGTATCGACCACCGGCACCCGCTGGAAGTTGATGTGGGTGCGGGAGAACTGCGGGCAGATGTAGTGGATGTAGTCGGGCATCCGGCGCAGGACCGTGTCGGTGACGGCTTCGGTGGTGTAGCCGCGCGCGGCCCGGTCGCGGTGCAGCTTCTGGATCCACTCCAGATTGATCACCGGCACGACCCCGATCAGGAGATCGGGATGCCGCGCGATATCGATCGCGCCGTCCACCACGGCCCCGTGCAGGCCCTCGTAGAACAGCAGGTCGGTGTCGGGCGCCACGTCCTCCCACGGCGTGAACGTCCCCGCCGGCTGTCCGTAGGGCGCGGCCTCGAGGTCGTCGTGCAGATACTTGCGATAGCGCCCCTGCCCGCTGTCGCCGTAGTGGCGGAACAGCTCCTCGAGCTCGGCGAAAAGGTTCGATTCGGGGCCGAAGTGGCTGAAATGCTGGTTGCCGCGCTCCACCTCCTCGGCCATCCTCTGCTTCATCTCGGCACGATCGAAGCGGTGAAAGCTGTCGCCCTCGACGAACGCCGTCTTGACGCCTTCGCGGCGGAAGATCTGCTCGAAGGTGCGCATCACCGACGTCGTTCCGGCTCCCGACGAGCCGGTAATGGCGATGATCGGATGTCTCGCGGACATGGCCTCCCCCCACGGATCACTTGTTGGCGCATGTCCTCGATCGGCGACCCGGGTCCACTTCGCCGGGACATGCTTAGTCCTTGTTGGCGCATGTCCTCGGTCGGCGAACCGGGTCCACTTCGCCGGGACATGCGCTAGGCCGGCTTGCGGAACAGCCCCCGTGTCCCGAACAGCGGCGCGTCGTAGTCCTGCATGTTGCTGTCGCAATGATACTCCTGGATGAGCGCGACCTCCTCGCTGGCGCCGAACACCAGCGCGATGCGCTGGTGCAGGTCGCCCGGCACCACGTCGAGGATGCGCTCGCGCCCGGTGGTCGCGCCGCCGCCGGCCTGCTCGATGAGGAAGGCCACCGGGCTCGCCTCGTAGAGCAGCCGGAGCCGACCCGGCTTGGTGCGGTCCTTGGTGTCGCGCGGATAGAGGAACACGCCGCCGCGCATGAGGATGCGATGGGCCTCGGCCACCAGCGAGGCGACCCAGCGCATGTTGAAGTCCTTGCCGCGCGGCCCCGCCTTGCCGGCCAGGCACTCCTCGACGTAGCGCTGCACCGCGGGCTCCCAGAACCGGCTGTTCGAGGCGTTGATGGCGAACTCGCTGGTGGCGGCGGGAATGCGGATGCCCGGATGGGTGAGGATGAACTCGCCGAGCTCGGGCTCCAGCGTGAAGGCGTGCACGCCCTGGCCGACGCTGATCACCAGCATGGTCGAGGGACCGTAGATCGCGTAGCCGGCGCAGACCTGCTGCGAGCCCGGCTGCAGGAAGTCCTCGACCACGGCGTCGAGCCCGGGGTTGGCGGCGCGCAGGATCGAGAAGATGCTGCCGACCGCGACGTTGACGTCGATGTTCGAGGACCCGTCGAGCGGGTCGAACAGCAGCAGGTATCGGCCCTTCGGATAGTGCGCCGGCACCGCGATCGGGGCGTCCGCCTCCTCCGACGCCATGCCGGCGACGTGGCCGCCCCACTCGTTGGCGCGCACGAACAGGGAGTTGGAGATGACGTCGAGCTTCTGCTGCGTCTCGCCCTGCACATTGCTGGTCGCATTGCTCCCGAGCACGCCGCCGAGAGCGCCGTGGGCCACCCGCTTGGCGATCGCCTTGCAGGCGAGCGCGACGTCCAGGATCAGCGCGTTGAGATCGCCGGTGGCGCCGGGAAAGCGCCGCCGTTCCTCGATCAGGAACTGGGTGAGCGTCGTGCGGTCCGCCAGCATCGCGTTCTCCGTCGTGGATCGGCGCCAGGATCGCCGCAGCAGGCTCGGCTCGCAGGCCCGACCTAGGTGGAACCGCCGTATATTCCCTTGTTGGCGCATGTCCTTGATCGGCGAACCGGGTCCACTTCGCCGGGACATGCGCTAGGGAACGACGCGTTTCAGCCCCACGGCCGCGCCGGATCCGGGCGACCGCAGCGTGTCGAGCTCGGCAAGCCCGAGGCAGGGCGCGCCGCCGATCCGGGCGGCGGCGCTGCGCTCGAGCGGCGCCTGCGGATCGCCCAGGCTCGGCAGCACGAGATCGGCGGCGGTGAAGTCCTGCCGCACCGTCCACCGGGTCGGCGTGGCCACCGTGAACAGTCCGGCAGCCTTGGCGGCAGCGACGCCGTTGCAGGAATCCTCGAAGGCGACGCAATCGGCGGCCGGCAGCCCGAGCATGGTGAGCAGCAACTCGTAGATGTCCGGCGCCGGCTTCCGGCGCGCCACCAGGTCGACGCTGACGGTGGCCCTGATCGCCGCGCGGGTCTCGGCATCGAAAGCCGCCGACACCAGCGCGTCGACGTTCGCGGACGCCGACGTCGCCGCAATCCCGATCGCCAGGCCGGCCCCTCGCGCCTCCTCGACGAGGCGGGCTACTCCCGGGCGCAGGCGCACCATGGTGCCGCCGAGGAGATCGCGGTAGATGCCGGTCTTGACCTGATGGATCGCCGGAACGAGGCGGCGCAGCCGGGTCTTCTCGCCGGGCGGAGAATCGAGATCGTCGATGTAGCGGGCGATGCGGTCGCGGCCGCCGGAAATCGCGAGCAGCGCCGCGTAGAGCTCGGGGTCCCAGTCCCAGCCGAGCTGGAGCTCCAGGAACGCCAGATTGAACGCCTGCCGATGCAGCTCCTCGGTGTCGACCAGCGTCCCGTCCATGTCGAACAGCAAGGCGTGGAGCTTTTTCATGATGGCACCGGGGCGTTGAACACGCGGCTGGCGCGGATGTCGGCGGCCTCGATCTGCGACAGCGCCTCGCGCGACAGCGGTGTGCCGCGCTGGGCGACCAGGCGGTTCGCCTGGCGCAGCCGCGCCCGATCGAGCGCGTTACGGACCGAACGGGCATTGGCGAAATGCGGCTGCGCCTTGCGCAGCGCGATGTACTCGCGCAGCGCCGCCGCGGCATCCGCCGACAGGGTGTATTGCATCCGTTCCAGCATCACCTCCGCAATGGCGAACAGCTCGTCCTCGCCATAGTCGGGGAAGTCGACATGGTGCGCAACCCGCGACGCCATGCCGGGGTTCGAGGCGAAGAACGTGTCCATGCGGTCCTTGTAGCCGGCGAAGATGACCACCAGATCGTCGCGCTGGTTCTCCATGACCTGGAGCAGGATCTCGATCGCCTCCTGCCCGTAGTCGCGCTCGTTCTCCGGGCGGTACAGGTAGTAGGCCTCGTCGATGAACAGCACGCCGCCCATCGCGCGCTTGAGCACCTCCTTGGTCTTCGGGGCGGTGTGGCCGATGAACTGGCCGACCAGATCCTCGCGGGTCACCGCGACCAGCTGGCCCTTGCGCACATAGCCGAGCCCGTGGAGGATGGCGGCCATGCGCATCGCCACCGTGGTCTTGCCGGTCCCCGGATTGCCGGTGAAGCTCATGTGCAGCGGCGGCGGCCCGGCCTGCATCCCGATCGACCGCCGCAGCTTCTCGACGATCAGCAGCGCCGCGATCTCGCTCACCCGCCGCTTCACCGGCGCCAGCCCGACCAGATCGCGGTCGAGCGCTTCCAGCGCCTCGGGCAATCGCGACTCGCGGTAGATCGCGTCGAGATCGAGCGGCGTGCTATCGGTCGCCGGAATGGCACGCTCCTGTGTCATCCGCCCGCCCCGCCGGTCAGTACCGCTCGCCTTCCGGGCGCCCGGTCGCGTAGGGACGCGTGGTGTAGCGGATCATGCGGCCGGCCGCCTCCTGGCGATCGAGCGCGAAGCCCGGCTCGTTGGCCGGCCGGTTGACGATGAACGACAGCTTCAGCGATTCCCAGCCGTGGGTCGAGTCGAAGGCGTTCACCTTGATGTAGTGCTGCGGGAAGGTCTTGCGGCAGGCGTCGACCTCGGCCATCACGCCGGCCGCATCGCGGATGTCGAACATCGGCGCGCCGAACATGTCCCAGTAGATGTTGCGGGGATGGGCGTCGTCGGTGTACTCGACCGAGACCGCCCAGCCGTTGCCGAGACAGTACTCGATCTGCGCGCGGATCTGCTGGTCGGTGAGATCCGGCAGGAACGAGAAGGTACCCTGGGTCACTCGCATGACATGCTCCTTCACGCCGCGGTCGCGGTGGGAACGAAATCGGGCGTGTCGGTCGAGGCGTAGTCGAACGTCACCTCGCCCCAGGTATCGAGCGCGGCCTGCAGCGGCGTGCAGTGGCGCGCCGCCGCGACCAGGATCGCGGGGCCCTCGCGCCAGACGTCACGGCCCTCGTTGCGCGCCAGCACCATCGCCTCGAGCGCCACCCGGTTGGCGGTGGCGCCGGCCTGGATGCCCATCGGGTGCCCGATGGTGCCGCCGCCGAACTGCAGCACGACGTCCTCGCCGAGATAGGTCAGCAGCTGATGCATCTGCCCGGCATGGATGCCGCCGGAGGCGACCGGCATGACCTTGCGCAGTCCCGCCCAGTCCTGCTCGAAGAACAGGCCGCGCTGCAGGTCCACCGGGTTGTGGTCCTCGCGCAGCACGTTGTAGAAGCCCTGCACCGAGTTGGGATCGCCCTCGAGCTTGCCGACCACGGTGCCGGCATGGATGTGATCGACGCCGGCGAGCCGCATCCATTTGGAGATCACGCGGAACGAGACGCCGTGGGTCTTCTGCCGCGTATAGGTCGAATGGCCGGCGCGGTGCAGATGCAGGATCATGTCGTTGCGGCGCGCCCACTTGGCCATCGACTGGATCGCCGTGTAGCCGATCACCAGGTCGATCATCACGATGACGCTGCCGAGCTCCTTGGCGAACTCGGCGCGCTCGTACATGTCCTCCATGGTGGCCGCGGTGACGTTGAGATAGGTGCCCTTGATCTCGCCGGTGGCGGCCTGGGCGCGGTGCACCGCCTCCATGCAGTACAGGTAGCGGTCGCGCCAGTGCATGAACGGCTGGCTGTTGATGTTCTCGTCGTCCTTGGTGAAGTCGAGCCCGCCCTTCAGCGCCTCGTACACCACCCGGCCGTAGTTCTTGCCGGAGAGCCCGAGCTTCGGCTTCACGGTGGCGCCGAGCAGCGG
>JBEKZK010000950.1:0-3067 GCA_049509935.1 Xanthobacteraceae bacterium
CTCGGTCCTCCCCGATGGACCATGGTCGTTGAATGCCACAGTGACGCCCCGGTTCCATGGACAGCGCGCGATCGAGGCGGCCGTTCGCGATATCTCGCTCAATGACCTGTTCCTCGCCTTGCGTGTTGGCGACGATCGTCTCAAGGCTGACATTCCAATTTCCGCCATCCTGCGTGCGGATTCCGCCGAAGGCGGACACCCATTCCGATTGAAGCCGGCCGGCGATTCCGATCGATTGCGGACACCAGTCCGACGATCGCGGACAGGGCCCCCCGTCGACGGTCGCAAGGGAGTCACGGGGCCGGACTGGCGTCAAGCCCCGCCCGTTTTGCGGCGGCCTTACGCATGCTGTCGCCGGTCAGCGTGATCCTATGGGCGTTGTGGACGAGCCGGTCGAGGATGGCGTCGGCGACGGTAGGGTTGGCGATGACCTCGTGCCAGTGATCGACCGGCAGCTGGCTGGTCACGATGGTCGAGCCTCGATTGTGCCGGTCGTCGACGATCTCCAGGAGGTCGCGACCTTGATCCCGCGTCAGGGTAGATAGCCCCCAGTCGTCGAGGATCAGAAGCTCGACGCGTGCCAGGCTCTTGAGCAGCCGGGCATGACGCCCGTCACCGCGCGCCAATGCCAAGGCATCAAACAATCGCGGAACGCGCTGATAGGATACAGAGCGATCGTCGCGGCAGGCCTTGTGACCGAGCGCACAGGCCAGCCAACTTTTGCCGACGCCGGTCGGACCGATGAGGATCAAATTCTGGTGCCGGTCGATCCAATTGCCGGCGCCGAGCTTCTGGAACAACGCCTTGTCGAGACCGCGTGGCGCCTTCATGTCGACATCCTCGATGACCGCCGACTGGCGCAGGCAGGCGAACTTGAGCCGGGTGGTGAGCCGCTTGTTCTCGCGTTCGGTGGCCTCGCGGTCGATCATCATCGCGATGCGCTCCTCGAAGGCAAGAGCCGTGATGTCTGGTTGCCGCCGTTGGTCTTCCAGCGCCTTGGCCATGCCTGTGAGCCCGAGCGCTATCAGACGGTCGTGGGTGGGATGCGTCAGCATATCTTCTCCTCTCAATGGTAGTAGCCTCGCCCTCGGATGTTGGCGTGCCGGATCGGCTCGCCTTCCGGGGCCTCCTGGGCGTAGGCCTTGTCGAGCCCATGCTTCAGGATCGAGGCGACGGAGCCGTAGCTCGTCGCGCCGATGTCGTTGCCGCGGTGGCAGGCGGCTTCGAGCCGTTGCGCGCCGTAGCTCTTCTCCAGTCGCAGGATTCCGAGACAGGCGCGGAAGCCCTGCTCTGGATGCGGCTTTGCTTTCATGATCGCCTCGACCAGCGCGATCGTTGATGGCCCGATCTTGGCGGCCGCGGTCATCATCCTGGCCGGGGTCCACTCCGCATAGCGACGGTGTGCGCTCGGCATGTGCTCGGTAATGGTCGTGTGCCGGTGCGGCACCTCCGAACGGGCGTGGCTCGCAATGCGACTGCCTTTGTGCAGGATCTCGACCGTCGCCGAGGTCAGGCGCGCCTCGACGGTCTCACGGATCAGCCGCGACGGTACCGAGTAATAGTGCTTGTCGACCTCGACGTGATAGTCCGGGCCGACCAAACACTTCTTCCATTCGGCGTAGCTGTACGGCTCGGCCGGAAGCGCACCGAGTGCCGGCCGGTCGATCGTCTCCAACAGCTCTGTCCGGCTCTTACCGATCTTGCGCATGACCTTGGCGTTGAGGTCGGCCACACACTCCCGAATCGAAGCGTTCAGCTCCTCGAGCGAGAAGAACCGCCGGTTCCTCAGCCGCGCGAGGACGAACCGTTCGACGATGAGAACCGCAACTTCAACCTTTGCCTTGTCACGCGGCTTGCGAACTCGCGCCGGGAGCACGGCGAAGCCGTAATGCTCTGCGAGGTCCTGATAGGTTCGATTGATGCCCGGCTCGTAGCGCGACGGCTTGGTGACCCCGGCCTTCAGATTGTCGCAGACGACCACCTTCGGTACGCCGCCGATCGTGGCCAAGGCGTTGACATGTGCACGGACCCAATCGCCGAGCCCCTCCGACCAGCGCGCCTCGGCGTAGGTGTAGTTGGACGCTCCGAGCGCAGCGACGAAGATGTGGGCTGGACGCTCCGTTCTATTTGTCTGATCGAATACCATAACGGTGTCGCCGGCATAATCGACGAACAACTTTTCGCCGGCCGGGTGCGCTTGGCGCATCGTCGCAGAGATCGTTCTGCGCCATTCGCCATAGAGGTCACAATACCTGCTGTAACCGTAGCCGTCCCGGTGCTCCGCCCGGTACTCCTGCCACAGCAGCACCAGCGTCACGCTGCGCCGCTTCATCTCTTCGTGAACCTGGCGCCAATCGATCGCCGCGCGTGGCGGGCCGGTCTCGCACGGGACCGGAAACAGACGCCGCTCGAGCTCGGCGTCGTCGATCCCCTCGGGCACCGGCCAGGTGATGCCGAGCACGTCTTGCCGATGCCCGTCGCCTCGCTGATCTGCCGTAAGCTCATCCCAAGCGTATGCTTCAGGCGCAGCACGTCTCGCACTTTGCGCATCGACAATCTCTCCGCTGGCATCCGGGACCCCCGCTCTGTTGCAGGGGTCCCTGATCACGCGATTCGATCGTCGACGGGAATGCTATTCAGCCCGCGCTCAGCCGCTGTCCGCAATCATCGGAATGCTGTCCGGCTTGCGTCGGAATCCTGTCCGGCTTCCGTCGGATTCCGCACCTGAGCCGCCAGCGGACGCGCAGGAACAGCCGCCCGGGTGCCTTGTCGGGCTCGGCCTCGTCCCGGCGTGGAGGACGTCCACAATGAGTCTAATACCGGCCCCACATGCGTGCTCGGCACGGTACGGGGCACGGCGTCGGATCCCAGACTGCCAAGTTTGGGGCGGTGCCATGCCTGCCCTGCCCATACGGCAGGTTATCACCGCACCATTGTGCCCCGCGGGGCACCCACCTGTCGAGCGCGACAGCCTCTGGATTGTGCCATCCCCACAGGCCAGCCAGCAGCAGCAGCAGCAAGGATCAATTGGGGGTTTAGGACGAGAAGGTCTCAGGCTGGCCGCGAC
>JBEKZK010000951.1:0-4480 GCA_049509935.1 Xanthobacteraceae bacterium
ACCAGCGTCGCATACCAAGCGCCGGTCCCGCGGACCGACTTCGCGATATTTCGCGGTCGGGACAGCTCGAAGTCCCGGACACCGGCTTTCTCGAACGCAATGGACAAATTGAACGTCGCGAAATCGACTCGGCGGGCGAAGCGCGCCAGCGATGCCACGTCGCTGCGTTCTCGCTCCAGCATCGTGGTCAGGATCTGCTCGTATAGCTCGAACGGCTCCGAAGCCGGCAGTACATTCTCATGATGGGGCAGCAATTGCTGATCCAGCAGTTGCTGTCGCGACAACATCCCAGAAAGCGCGGGGTCTTGCTGCGAGACCGCGTGCCGGATCAGAATGGTCCGAAGCGTCTGGTCGAGCACGGACCTTGATCCCAACCCCGAGGGGTCGGTGGCGGCCAAAAGCTCCAAAAGGGTATTCGATGTCATGGCGCTTCCGATCTACGTACCCCCACGGTTGACAGTCGGGTTGACATTCAGCCATTGCAAGGGCCTGTCAACCTCTGCTATCAACCAAGCTTCGGAAATGCCCACATGTCCGCTCTCGCCGTTGCCCGCATCAAGGGGCGCCAGATCCTCGATTCGCGCGGCCGTCCGACCGTGGAGGCCGATGTCGAGCTGACCGGCGGAGCGCTCGGTCGCGCCGCCGTGCCGTCGGGCGCCTCGACCGGCCGCAACGAGGCCCACGAGCTCCGCGACCAGGTTCCCGACCAGTATTTCGGCCGGAGCGTCACCCGGGCGGTTCGCCATGTCGATGGCGAGATCGCGCGGGCGCTTGCCGGCTTCGAGGCGCAGGACCAGACCGGCCTCGACCGACGCCTGGTCGAGCTCGACGGCACGGCCAATCTGGGCCGGCTCGGCGCCAATGCGGTGCTCGCCGTGTCGCTCGCCGCCTGCCGCGCGGTCGCGGCGGCGACCGGCGTTCCGCTCTACCGCCGCATCGCCGAGCTGTCCGGGACCACGGCACCGGTGCTGCCGCTGCCGATGGTCAACATCCTGAGCGGCGGCATGCATGCCGGCCGCAGCATGGACATCCAGGACGTCCTCGCCGTTCCGCTTGCCGCGCCCGACTACGCCTCCGCGCTGCACATGATCGTGCGCGTGCGCGCCGCGGCCGATGCGGTGGTGGCCGCGGCCGGCGCGCCGACGCTGCTCGCCGACGAGGGGGGGCTCAGCCCCGGCTCGCCGTCGACGGTGGCGGCGCTCGAGCTGCTGGTCGCCGCCGTCGAGCGCGCCGGGTTGCGGCCCGGCCACGACATCGGGATCGCGCTCGATGTGGCGGCGACGTCGCTGCGCGATGCCGACGGCAACTATCGGCTGGCGCGCGAAGGCCGCACCTTGTCGAGCGCCGAGATGATCGCCGAGATATCGGGATGGGTGGAGCGCTTCCCGATCGTGTCGGTGGAGGACGGGCTGCACGAGGACGACTGGGCGCACTGGCCGGAGCTGACGCGGCGGCTCGCGCGCATCCAGGTCGTCGGCGACGACCTTTTCTGCACCAATCCGGCGCGGATCCGGCGCGGCATCGACGGCGGCTCGGCCAACTCCGTGCTGATCAAGGTCAACCAGAACGGCACGCTGTCCGGCGCGCTCGACGCGATCCGCGTGGCGCGGGCGGCAGGCTATTCGACCGTGATCTCGGCGCGTTCCGGCGAAACCTCCGACGCCTTCCTGTCCGATCTCGCGGTCGGAACCGCGGGCGGGCAGATCAAGATCGGCTCGGTGAGGAACAGCGAGCGACTGGAGAAGTACAATCAGCTCCTGCGCATCGCCGAGGATCCGGGCATCGGCTACGCGGGCGCAAGCGCGCTCGCCGGGCGGCGCTGAGCCGGGCGGGAACGTACCCCCATGATGGCGCAACCACCGCCCGTGCTGCCCGCCGAAATGGGCGCCTTTCTGCTCGAGATCGGCATCACCGACCCACCGGGCCGGGCCGAGCCGATCGCCGGCGGCGTGTCATCGGATATCTGGATGGTCGAGCTCGGCCGGCGGCGCATCTGCATCAAGCGGGCCCTGCCGGCGCTGAAGGTCGCGGCCGACTGGCGGGCGCCGATCGAGCGCAGCCGGTACGAGTTCGCGTGGTTCGAGTGCGTGGCGACGCTGCTGCCGCACGCCGTACCGCCGCTCGTCGGCCGCAGCGCCGACGGCCGGATGTTCGCCCCGCATGTTCGCCATGGATTTCCTGGCGCCGGAAGATCATCGGCTGTG
Source organism: Xanthobacteraceae bacterium (assembly GCA_049509935.1). GTDB lineage: Bacteria > Pseudomonadota > Alphaproteobacteria > Rhizobiales > Xanthobacteraceae > AP-16. Next base: position 2,205 of record JBEKZK010000951.1, read on the forward strand.
GAAGACATTGCTGCTCGCGGGCGAGGTCGACGCGGACTTCGCCGGCGCGGTCGGGGCAGCCCTCGTGGCGATCCACGCCGGCACGGCGGGGGACCCGCAGGTGGCGGCGGATTTTGCGTCGGATGCGATCTTCCACGCGCTGCGGCTCGAGCCCTATCTCGTCGCCACCGCGGCGAAACATCCGGACCTCGCCGACCGCCTCGGCGCGATCGAGAGGGTCACGGCCGAGACCCGGCGGGCGCTCGTCCACGGCGACGTCAGCCCGAAGAACATCCTGGCGGGCCCCGACGGTCCGGTATTCCTCGATGCAGAATGCGCGTGGTACGGGGACCCGGCCTTCGATGTCGGCTTCTGCCTCAACCACCTGATGCTGAAATGCCTTCCGGTGCCGCAGCGGATCGACGCGCTCGCGGCGTCATTCGAGACATTTGTTGCGCGCTACCTCGCCGGCGTGAGCTGGGAGGCCCCGGAGGCGCTGGAACGGCGGGCCGCGGCGCTGCTGCCGGCGCTGTTCCTGGCGCGCATCGACGGCAAGTCGCCGGTCGAATATGTCGTCGACGAGGGGGACCGGGCGTTGGTGCGGGCGGTCGCGCGCGAGCTGATCGCCGAGCCGGTTGCGGAGCTGCGCGAGATCATGCGCCGCTGGACGCGGGCGGTCGGGACGCGATGAGGCGACGCGGTGGGCCCGTGCTTTGCCTTGGCGGTAGGTCGCGGAGCTGCCGGCACGCTCGGGTCGGAGTCAATCGCCTTTGGAGGTCACGCATCGGCCATGACTGGGCGGCATTTGTCGACTCGTAGGATGTGATCGCGCCGAAACCGCAGCGAAATACTGAAATGTCAGCCGCGCATTGTCGGTGCGAACTCCGGGCGGCCCCATCGGCAGCGCGATTTCGCTTCCCAAAGACCCTTGCCATGCGACTTTGTCGTCGGCCGTGACCGTCAGGTCTTCCCCATGAAGCTCGGCCCGCAGCGTGTGGGCCTCCCCGGCGCGGATCGGGGGCAGGCTGTCGCGATCTTGCGGCGTAAAATTGATGTACCCGCGAGCGCCACACTGTTGGTGCGTGTGCTGATCCGGATTTCGCTTGATCGAAACTGCCACCCTTGCGTCGGGTTCGATGCGCCACATGACATAGATCACGTTGCAGCTATCCTGGGTCTGCAGCATGAGGCCGATCTGGCGCCGCAATTCACCTGATGCCAAAGGCCTGCCGTCCTGACTGGGCCCCAAAAACCGGAAGTGAATCTCCGCAATCTGGCCCGAGGCGTTTTCAGCGGCAGCTTGAACAGTCGCGCGTGAGCTTGGCGTCTCAACGGCGAGTTGGCCATCGGCTGACGTCGAGACCATTCCGTTGGTGACGCAAAACCGATCGCGATCGATCCGCTGCAATGCAGACAATAGCTCATTCTGCGCAGTCGCGGATGACGCGAAACCGACCACCGCCATGACGAGGAAGCGTGCGGTCGCCGAACGGAGCGCTGTCGATAAAGGAATGATGAAACGACCTACCGCCTGGGCCGAGCCTCGGAACAGACGCGGTGGGTAAGATGGCATCCCATGTGCTGCGTGTGCGACTCGACAATCAGCGTCAAGAGAAAATGGTCTAGCGCCTGTCGACACGGAAGTTCCCGATTGCGCGCAGCTGACAGTCCATCTCTGCTTTGCGGCAATCCTGCAACACGCTATCGACCGCGACCGCGTCGGACGCGGCTGCATTCACCGCGTACCAGCGCCCGGACCCTCCCTTCGCCAGCGCCCGCCAATCCTTGCCATCATAGATAGTTGCGATGCGCTCCTTGTCGGCTTCGCTCATCTCGGTTTCACCAGCCAGTGTGTAAGGCCGGACGATGCCGTAGGAACGCGGGATTCTGACGGTCAGAAATCCATCAACGGATATCAACAAACAGGTTGACTTGGCGAAATCGGAACAGCGCTCGACTGCAAGCCGGATCGCCTCCGCCTGGTCGGCACGATCCACCATGGAGGAAGGGCCGGCGTCGCTCACCGCAAGCGCCTTGTGATTCCTCGCCTTGAGGAAAGCGTCGAGTCCGGCTGCAGACGGCACTCCCTTGACGATGGCGAGATCGGCCGACAGCAGCGGAATATCGAGCGGTTCCGCATGGAAATCGGCGGCGAGCGGTGCCGGCGATTGCGGCCAGACCACTTTGTCGCCCAGCGCGTAAATCCGACAGTCACCGTTGGGATCACGCCTCTTGCATCGATCGAGCGCTTCTCGCCCGGCACCGACAGAGTCGGGAAGCCCGCTGGATACGCCCCA
>JBEKZK010000952.1:0-2946 GCA_049509935.1 Xanthobacteraceae bacterium
GGCCGGGACGCTGGGCGAGCTGGCGAAGATCAAGTCGACCACCGACATCGCCGCCAATCAGGTCCGGCTTCTGCTGACCATGTCGGACGCCTATGTTCCGGTCGGAGAGACCGACCGGGCGCTGCAGCAGGCCGAGCAGGCCAAGGATCTGGCACTGCGGCTGGCAGCCGCCCAATCCACCGGTTCCAGCGCCTACGGCCTCGTCTACGAGAGCATGTTCAGGATCGGCGACGCCCTCGCCGACCAGAGCAAGCTGGACGACTCGCGGGCCGAGTACGGTCGCGCCCTGGAGATCGCCGAGCGGTTCGCATCGCTGGAGCCCGCCAGCAAGGACTGGCAGGTGCGTCTTGCCTTCATTCACAACAAGATGGGTGATGCGCTGAGGCTTCGCGGCCGCCTCGATGACGCGATCCAGCACTGTCGCGCTGCCCTGCTGGTCGCCCAGGCGCTCGCCGCCAAGGAGCCCGCAAGCCTGGAGCGAGCCCGCGACGTCGCCGCGACCATGTCGAGGATCGGGGATGTCATGGTCGAGAAAGGCGATGACCTTCCCGGCGCCCTGCGGGAATTTCAGGCCGCTCTGGCGATCAAGAAGGACCTGTCGGCCAAGAAGCCGGGAGATGCCTCGTATCTGTCCAATCTCTCGGTCGGCCACAACAGGGTGGCGAGCGTGCTCAGCAAGCAGGGCGACCAGGACGGGGCGCTCGCCGAATATCGGAACGCCTTGGCGATCAGGGTGCAGCTTGCCGACACCGATCCCGGCAACACCGATTGGCAGAGCCAACTGGCCTTTCAATACGTCTACATCGGCGATGCTCTGAAGGCGAAGAACGACCTGACGTCGGCGATCGATACCTACAAGAAGGCGATGACAGTCAGACAGGCCCTGGTCCGATGACGCGCTGACCGAGTACAGCGCGGCACGGGACGTCCGCCTCCAGCTCGTCGCCGCGCATCCGGGAGATGCGGCGCGCGCCCGCGATCTTCTTGCCAGCTACCAACGCGTGGGAGACGCCCTGGCCGGCCTGGCGCGCTGGACCGATGCCCTGGTCGACTACAAGAAGGCGCTGGCGATCGCCGACGGCTTTGCCGGCAAGGATCCAGCCACGACCAGTTGGCAAGCCAGCCGGTCATCGCTCCTGGACAAGATCGGCGACATGCTCAACAACGCCGGTGACCCGCGCGGTGCCGTCGAGCAGTATCGGCTCGCGCTCGCCGCCACCCAGCGCCTCGCCGAGAAAAGCACGACCAGCGCCTTGCAGCGCGACTTGGCGGTCGGTCATGCGAGGATCGGCGACGTTCTCGATGGGCTGGGTGATCGCGACGACGCCGTGGTGGAATATCGGGCGGCGCACGACATCTGGGCGGCGCTTGCGGCCGCCAACCCGGGCGACGCCGAGTGGCGTCACGCCGTGCAGGAGATCGAGCTCAAGATGCAGGGATTCACGGCCAATCGCTGACCGCCTCACAGCATCCACGGTCCCACCGTCGACCGCGATGGTCTGCCCGGTAACGAAGGCGGAGTGCCCGGAGGCGAGCCACAGCATGGCGCCGGCGAGGTCGGCGGGTGCAGATTGAGCAGGGGTCCTACTCGGCCGCGATGGTGAGCGGCACGCCGCCGCCGACATCGCAGCCGACGTCGAGTGCCTGCAGCCGCGGCAGCACCCGCTCGGCGAACAGCGTGATGTTGCGTTTGGCGACGTCGTGCGGCATGCCGCCATAGCTGAAGGCACCGATCAGCCCGCCGATGTCGGCGCGGCGCTGATGCTCGGCGAGCTTTTCGTACACCTGGTCGGGCGTTCCCCACACCTGCAGCTCGGCGAGGAAATTGACGAACGAATCGATGCCGTGCTTGCGGATATTGGCGGCCAGCTTGCCGTAATATTCGTAGCCGGGAATCTCGGCGAGGCCCTCGTTGTGGAACTCGTAGTGCTCGAGCGCGGAACGCGCATAGCCGCGGATATACCTGTCGAACATGTCCCGCGCCGCCGCCTCGTCCTCGTGAACCGCGATGAAGCTGGCGATGATCGGCTTCGGCGCCGCGCATCCGTTCACCTCGAGGAAGCGCCGGCGATACTCGGCGAGCTCGGCGATGGTCGTCTCCCACGGCTTCTGCGCGATGATCAGCAGGCCGACGCCGAGCCGGCACATGATCTCGAGAGATTGCGGCGATACCGATGCCGCATAGGTGCGGTCGCGGAACGATCGGATCGGCGCCGGCCGGATTGCCACCCGCGGCTGCTGGTAGGTTTCTCCGGCGAATTCGATGTGGCCGGTCTCCAGGCCCTTGAGGATGGCCTCGGCGTGCTCGGTGAAGCGCTGGCGCGACTCCCCCATCGGCACCCGGAAGCCGCGGAACTCGATGCGGCCGAGGCCGCGGCCGATGCCGAGAATGACGCGGCCGTCGGACAGATTGTCGAGCACCGACACCTCCTCGGCGAGCCGCACCGGATCGTGCCAGGGCAGCACCATGACCATCGAGCCGAGCTTCACCCGCCTGGTGCGTCCCGCCATGTAGGTGAGGAACTGCGCCACGTTGGGACACATGGTGTAGTCGTCGAAATGATGCTCGGCGCCCCAGATCGAGTCGAAGCCGAGCGGCTCGGCGAGGTCGGCCATCGACATCTCGTGGCGGTAAACCGCGTGGTCGCTGATGGGACGGCCGAGGTTCTGGAAGAACGTCGTCATGCCGACGTGCATCGGGTTATTCCTCCTCGTGGCGGTGGAGCGAAGCGGAGCGGCATGTCGCGGATTTCAACCGAGCTCGATTCCGTCTCACGCCGACTGCGCCAACGCCTCCTTGACGGACTTGTGGAAGTGCTGGAGACACGGCTCATTGCGGCCGAACAGGATCTCGTCCTGGGCGCCGGAATGGAAGCCGTGCTGGATACCCTCGGCGAGGGGAAAGTCCTCCTTCTCGACGGTTGCCAGCAGCAGATCCATGTTGCG
>JBEKZK010000953.1:0-5013 GCA_049509935.1 Xanthobacteraceae bacterium
TTCCTGCGCTGGCTCCTCGGCAATGGCTCCTTCGTCATTTCGAGCGTGGACGAGTCCATGGAGGACTATCTGTTGCGCCTCGACACCCACCGCGCCACACACGTCACGGGTACCGCATCTCATTGGCGTAGCGCCCTGTGGAGCCGCTCGATCGCCGCGATCACGCCGCGCTACGTCCGTCTCTCGGGTGAGATTGCGGACCAGGCGGTGCTCGACAATCTTCGGTCGCGTTTTCCGACCGCCGGCATTTCCCATGCATTTGCGTCGACGGAGGCCGGGGTCTGCTTCGCGGTCACCGACGGGCTCGAGGGCTTTCCGGCTGCCCTGGTCGGCAAGCGGCGCGGCGTCGAGATCAAGATCGTCGACAATTCGCTTCGCATCCGTTCGCCCGGTTGCGCTACCGGCCACATCGGTGGCGACGATTTGCCGATCGCGGACGCCGAGGGGTTCGTCGATACCGGCGACATCGTGCAACTTCGCGGCGACCGTTACTACTTTCTTGGACGATCCAACGGTACCATCAATGTGGGTGGGCTCAAGGTTCATCCGGAGGAGGTGGAAGCCGTCATCAATCGGCATCCGGATGTCGTGATCTCCCGCGTTCGACCCAGAAAAAACCCCATCCTCGGCTTCGTCGTGGTCGCCGAAGCGGTTCTCAGGATGGATGCCGATTCAGGTGGGTCATCCGAGCGTGCACTGCAAGTGAAGCGGGAAGTGCTGAAGCTATGCTCCGAGTCCCTGGCATCCCACAAGATTCCCGTGACCTTGGAATTTGTACCTCGTTTGGATTTTGTGCCCACAGGCAAGGTGGCTCGACACAATGCATAATGTTGTAGTGACTGGCGGAAGCCGCGGCCTCGGCTTGGCCATATGCCGACGACTGACGGACGCAGGCTATCGCGTGCTGGCGCTGGCACGCCGCAGGAACGATCAGCTCGACGCCGCGATGGAGCAGGCCAACGGTTCCCGCCCGGGCTCATTCCACTTCGTTCCGTTCGACCTCGCCGAGATCAGGGCTATTCCGGGCGTCGTCAAGACGATCCGGAAGGAGATCGGATCGATTTATGGATTGGTGAACAACGCGGCTCAGGGGACTCCCGGAGTCCTCGCCAACATGCACGTATCGCATATCGAACAATTGATCCATATCAATACGGTTTCTCCCATTGTGCTGACCAAATGCGTGGTGCCCCACATGATGGCCGAAAAGGAGGGACGCATCGTGAACATATCCTCCGTCATCGGTTTCACCGGTTACAGCGGACTTTCGGTATATGGGGCCACCAAGGCATCGATGATCGGCTTTACCAGATCGCTGGCGCGGGAGGTGGGCCAGTTGGGCGTAACCGTGAACGCGGTGGCACCGGGTTTCATGCACACCGAAATGACCGAGAGTCTCGGTCCCGACCAACGCGCGCAGATCGCACGTCGCAATGCGCTTCGCCGGTTTCCGGAGACCGAGGACGTTGCGAACGCCGTCGAATTCCTGCTCGACGCCAAGGCGAGGAATATCACCGGCACGGTGCTCACTGTCGACGCAGGCGCCACCGCGTAGACGCGCTCGCCGCCCGATCCTGGCCTGACCACGCGGATACTGTCGTCACAATCTCAGCTGCCCGGCCTGGATGGCGGCAAACAACGCCTGGTCGAGGCGCACGAATGCTCGTTGACCTGGATCGTCGACAAAGAGCGGATCGGCAGTCGCCGCCGGGTCGCAACCCTGTCGCATCAGCTCGACCTTCATGTGCTTGAAGGTGGCTGTCACCTCGATGGCGGGCATGAAGCGCAGGAAAAGCGGCCGCGCGTAGCTCGGCAGTGTGGCGCCGAGGTGATCGCGGAAAGCCCGCAAATCGATTTCCTCATCGACCACGAGGGCGGCCATGCCGGCACGCCCTTCGTGGCCGGAAATTGCCACGCCGTAGACGGTAACGTCGCTGATGCCGGGGAAGGCGGCAATCGCCTCGGCGACCTCGCTGGTCGCAACATTCTCCCCCTTCCACCGGAAGGTATCTCCCATCCGATCGACAAAATAGAAATAGCCGTCCGCGGTCTTGCGCATCAGGTCACCGGTGCGAAACCACGCATCCCCGGTCTCGAAGACGTTGCGAAGGACCTTCTTTTCGGACTCACGCTCGCTGGTGTATCCTTCGAACCGCGAGCCNNNNCCCTGCTCATTGCGGATCGGCTGCTCGGTCTCGGGATCGACCCCTATCAGCGCCAGGGGAAAGCGATGCGCCAGGAACCCCGGTATCCGACCGATCGCTCCGGCCTTCCCCTCCACATTGTAGAGCGAGATATTGCCTTCCGTCGAGGCGTAGAACTCCAGGATCTGCGGGATGCGAAATCGCCGCTCGAAATCGTTCCACACCTCGGGTCTCAACCCGTTCCCGCAGCATAGCCTGATGTTGTGACTGGTCTCCCGGGGATGCGGCGGACTGTTGACGAGGTAGCGGCAGAGCTCACCGATATATTGGAACAGCGTGCAATCCCAATCACCTATGTCGTCCCAGAACCTGTGTGCGGAAAAGCGTTCCCGGATCGCAACCGAGCCACCGCTGACCATCAGCGCCCCAGGCGCCGCCACGCCGCCAATGCTGTGATACATCGGCAGACAATTGTACAATCGATCGGTCGACTGGGAGCCCGCCATGCCGGCAAGCCAATGGCTCCACATCATGACTCGATAGTGGCTGACCTTGGCGGCCTTCGGCATCCCGGTCGTCCCCGACGTGTAGATGCACAGGGCGAGGTCGGCGGTCGTCGTGAACCGACACTCGGCCCGATCGAGAGCGCTCTCCGACGCTGTCGCGAGCGCATCGAGGATGAGCGGATAGTCGCGGTCGCACCGGCCATGCACCCACACCGAGGCGATCGTCTCGAGGTGCGGGAGGGCCGCCTCGAATGATTCAATCAGCCTGGCGTCGACGATGACGTGCATCGGCGCCACGATATCGATGCAGTGCGCCAGCGCCGCGCCCGTGAGATTGGTGTTCAACAGTGAAACGACAGCTCCGACTTTGGTGACTCCCAGCCAACACGCCATGAATTCCGGTCGATTGGGCATGAGCAGGCAAACCGTATCACCCTTGCTCGATAGCTCAGACTCTCGCCGTCCGATACCAGAGCCGTGGCATCACCGTTCTGCTCGGCATGGGCATCGACCACCGCAGACAGTATTCGATTCGGATCGGCCGCAACCGCCCTCGTCGTCGTCAGCGCCCGCAACCAGACCTCATTGGCCGAGATCCGGGCAGCAGCCGGCCTCCGGCCGATACCGCCGTCGTTCAAGCCCATCGCAAGGTCTCCCACTGCAGAAGCCCGGACAGTCGACCCGCGCGAAGCCTGCGTCGCGACGCTGTTCGCAATGCTTCGATCCGCCGAGCTAAGACCTTGCTCCCGGGCCGCACAGTCGGGTCACAGCGATAGCGCTTCGCGCACCGATCCAGGCCACTGTTGCAGATCGATCCCGTGGGTCGCAAAGAGCGCCAGAGCCAATCGATCCATCCCGAAGGCCACGCAGGCCGTATGCGCGGCATTGCTCGCTGCGGTTTCCATATTCCAGATGGTTCCGAAGTGATCGCGGTGGTAGTTGAAACTCATGCACGCGGTCGGGTTTTGCTGCGAGTTGACGGGAATCAGAAGCTCGAACTTCAACTCCTGCTCGACCTGGTTGACGGCCATGAGCTTTCCCGCTCGACCGAAGAACGGATCACTGGCCGATGCGATCTGGTACGGCACCGCCAAAAGCTCGGCCAGCTCTCTCGCCCTCTCCATCCAGTCCCGCCGGAACGCGACCACATGCTCGGGCGATCCGATACAGACGTATTCGCGCATGCGGAAGGATTGAAACCGCCCCGCTTCGTAGGAGCTCTCGTGCCGGAAGCAGTCGCAGGTTACATCGAAATGGAGTCCGCTCTCAGGCAGTCGTCCGCGTGCGGCCACGATCGGGTAGAGCGGATAGCAGGCAGCAGGTGCGAGCACGAGCTCACTCGCCGACAGCGCCGACACCCATTCCTGATTGCCCTCCGATCCGTCTACGATCGCTCGAATCTCCGTTTCTTGCCCGTGAAGGCAACTCACGCAGCCGAGAAGGTGCGGAAAGCTCTTCAAATAGCCCGATCTCTCCAGTTGCTGGCGGCTCATCACCGGCGGAAACCTGAAGATCTCGGTTTGCGGTGCGCGATATCGGGAGATCAGGCCGGACAAGCCATCGATGACCCGTTCGAACCGTGCAGTTCGGGCGTAGACGCCCCCCGTGCCCATTGGCTCGAATAGCGCGTGGACGATCGACTCGATCTGATTTTGGGCCGCATAATTCATGATGACAGCTTGCCTTTCGACGACATTACGCCACTTGAGCTTGCGCTGGAAGGAGATTTCTCGACGACTCTAAGTCGGGTCTCGCAGCACCGCCGGAACCTGCATGAGCAGGGAGGCGTTGGCGACACTCGCCAGAATCCGGTCATTGTTGATCATGATCGGCGAGGACAGGATATCACGTATGTGTCGCGAAAGACTGAACTCGCCGTCGCTTCGGTATCCGGCCAGGCCGCTCGCACGCATCGAGCTCATCACGATGGATATGGCGAGCTCCGACGCGTTCACTTTGAGCAGATTCATCGAGGTCTGGAAATCCAGGGCCTCGAGACCCTCGCGGTCCGACGCGATCGCCTCGAATCGCTGCAAGGCGGACGCCACCATTCCCCTGAGCGCCCGGAGGGATGCGGACGCCTGGGTCAGGTGGGCGGCGCCCGGGGGCAATTGACCATTCGACTTTCGTGCCGCACCGCGAACGAAACGCCTCGCCCTCTCCACGGCTCCCGCAGCGATCCCGGTCCACGCACTGCTCCAGCACAGATGAGCCACCGGCATCATGGTGTGGGAGTGGATTTCCTGGTACGGCAGCGGGAGCACCTGATCCGGCTCGCCTCGACCGATGAAGGTGAATCCGGCGCTGCAGGTACCACGCATGCCGAGAGCGTGCCAGCTCATCACCGGCTCGAGCCGGTACTG
>JBEKZK010000954.1:0-2076 GCA_049509935.1 Xanthobacteraceae bacterium
TCAGGACCGGCGTTATCGAGCCGCCACGATGGGGCTGGCTCGGCGCCACCCGGTTGTGCGCGCTTTACGCCCACGGATTGCCGCTGAACCCCTATCCCGAGCAACGCGCTCGCTTCACACGAGGTCATCCATGTCGAAGGTCAGGCATCTCGCGACCCCTGCGCCGCTGGCGACCCCCACCGATCTCGCCGCCGACGCCGTCGGCGCGCTGTCGGCCGCGCTCAATCCGCTGGTCGCCGACGTCTTCGCCCTGTACGTCAAGACCAAGAATTTCCACTGGCACGTCAGCGGACCGCATTTCCGCGACTACCATCTGCTGCTCGACGAGCACGCAGACCAGATCTTCGCCACCATCGACGAGCTCGCCGAGCGGGTGCGCAAGGTCGGCGGCCGGACGCTGCGGTCGATCGGCCATATCGCCAAGCTGCAGCGCATCGCCGACAACGACGAGGAGTTCGTGGCGCCCGCCGACATGCTGCGCGAGCTGATGGAGGACAACAAGGCGCTCACCGTCAACCTGCGCAAGGCCCACGAGGTGGCCGACGCCCATGGCGACGTCGCCACCACGAGCCTGATCGAGAATTTCATCGACCAGTCCGAGCGGCGGACCTGGTTCCTGTTCGAGGCGACCCGCACGGCCGACGAGCCCGCGCGCTGACGCACGGATGTTTGGAGGGTGGGCAACGGCGCGACTTCGCGCCGTGCCCACCGGTGGCGCTTGACGTTCAGATACTCGTAGGGTGGGCAAAGGCGCGTCTTCGCGCCGTGCCCACCGGTGGGCATCGATGTTGGGCACGCTGCGCCAAGCAAGCGAGGATCGGCGTTCTCTTTGGCCAGCCCGTCATGGCCGGGCTTGTCCCGTCCATCGACGCCCCCGGGCTGGTTGTGGCCTGGGTCGTCGTGTTGTCGGCCCGGGGGCACGCCTTGCTTGTTGATCGCAAGACGTGGATGCCCGGCACAAGGCTGCCTTGTGCCGGGCATGACGGCTGAGGCGCCGATGGTGGGCACGCTGCGCCATAGCCCGCGAAGACGGGCGTTCGCTTTGGTTTATCACCGCGATTGCTTCAGTTGCGCCCGAGCCGCTTGCTCCTCTGCTCCCTGTCCCCGCTTGCGGGGAGTGGGTCGGGGGGGAGGGGCCGCAGCAAACTCAGTGCCGATGCATCCCCTCACCCTGTCCCTCTCCCCATCGGGGAGAGGGAACGATGTGGCGAGGCCGGGGAGAGGGAACGATGTGGCGAGGTCGACCTATCGAACGTCAGGCAACCGCGCCGGCGAACAGGCTCTTGCGGATGATGGCGTGGATGCCCCAGTTGCCGTCGACCACCTGGGTGACGCCGAAGTCGACCGCGATCGAGATCAGCGAGATCGCCTCGTCCTCGGTGAGCCCCTTGGTGGTCATCAGGAACGACCGCATCTTGCGGAACGCGTCCTTGAGCGCGAGATCGATCGAGGACTTTTCGTAGATCGTCTGCTGCGCGGTCGGGCCTAGCTCCTGCAGGTAGTTGGCGAAGCTGAAGCCGTGCAGCACCCATTCGTCCTGGGTCTCGAGCATCGGATAGTCGAGGCCGGCAAGCGAGGTGCCGTCGAGCTTGTCCTTCTTGTGGACGATGAGCTGGAAGGTGCCGGTCAGCGAGCACTCGATCGCGGTGCCGCACAATTCCGAGTCGCCTTGCGAGGCGTGCGAGTCGCCGATCGAGAACAGCCCGCCGGGAACCGAGACCGGATAGTACATGGTGGCGCCCTTGCCGACCCGCCAGTTGTCCATGTTGCCGCCGAAATAGCCGGGCGGGATCGAGTCGACGTAGTCGGCCTCCTTGGGCGCGACCCCCATGACGCCGAAGTGCGGCCGGATCGGAATGCGCACGTTCTTCAGGATGCCGTGGTTCTCCTGGATCGTCGTGTGATCGACCGGCACGCCCGGATAGTCGATCGTCTTGTGCACCACGCCGAACGGATCGGTCTGCGGAGTCCAGCGGAAATTGTACACCGCCTGCGCCCAGTTGCGCTGGCCGGTGGCATCGATCTCATAGATGGTGATCACCTCGCGCGGCTTCGGCTCGGTCATCAGCTCCTTGT
>JBEKZK010000954.1:2082-4604 GCA_049509935.1 Xanthobacteraceae bacterium
TAGTGGAAGCCCCACCACGCCGCCGCATTGCTGCCGAACGCCTTGCCGGCATGGGCCGGGTTGGCCGACGGCCGCGGCTTCACGTCCATGATCCGCACCTCGAGGATGTCGCCCGGCTCGGCGCCGCGGACATAGACCGGCCCGGTGCAGATGTGCACGCCAAAACCCTCGCCGGAGCCACGGCCCAAGAGCTTGCCGTCGACCGGGCCGGCGCCGCGGCGGTTCACGCCCTTCTTCTCCTTGGTCCACAGAAAGACGCTCTCGGCGCCGGGGTCGCCCTTGACCATGCGCTCGGCGTCGTCGTTGGCGTGGTGGGTCAGCGCCTCGATGGTGACGTAGTCACCGGAATCGACCTCGAGCTGCGGCTTGAGCAGCTTGCTGAAGTAGCCCCAGTGCACGGTGTCGGCGGTCGCCGGCAGGTAGTGGTGGCTCGGCCGGCCCGGCTGGGTCGCCGCCTGCGCGGCGGCCGGCGAGATCAGGAAGCCGCCGCCCGCCCCGAGCGCCGCCGCGCCGCCCGAGGCGACGAACGCGCTCTTGAGGAAGCTGCGGCGCTCGGCGTCGAGATCATCGAGCAGTTTTCGGCGATGCGATTCGAACTGCGGGCAATGGTGATCGTCACCTGCGCACATGGTCCCCTCCGGTTGCGATGGACGTTGCGGCCGTGGCCGGGCTCGCGGTTGGCGTTCGAGCGCCCGGTTCCGAGCAACTCATGTGCCAGCGTCCGGGATGCCATCGGGTCAACGGTTTTTCGGCAATCCACCTTCGGCTGCCCCGAGGGAGGCGGTCGTCAGTGGCGCGGCCTGCAGATTCTCCTGCATTTGCAGGCACCGCGCCATCCGCCCACCGGCCCCCCCCCACGGCACTGTTATCCGCGCCATCCGCGCCCGCCGGCGACATCGCCTGCAGATTCTCCTGCTTTTGCACGCGCGTCCGGCGGGCAGCCCGAGTGCATCGAGGCATCGCTATTCCGCCGGCCGGCGCTTGCATCGGGTCAGGGCGAGCCATGGAGAGCCTCCGCGGCGCGCAGCAGCGCGCGGCCGCCGTCGCCACACCAGAAAACACCAATTACAGTGAAATGTCAACCCCTATCGGGGTAAAAATGGTAATATTTGGGTAACAATTTTCGGCGTTCATCGGCCTCGATCGGCGAGATGGTCCGCCAGGAAGCGCTGGACCTCCGCGGCGGCGCTGTCGGCGGCGGCGGAATTGTATTCCAGCCAATGGCCAAACACGTGCTTCCCGGGCTGAAAGGACGGCACATCGAAGTCGTGGTAGGCGCCGGGATAGACGACGAGCCTCACCGCGCCACCCGATCCGGTCCGCCTCGCCATCATCCTCCGGCAGGCGTCCGACGAGGACCAGTCGTCGGCCTCGCCGATGAGGATGAGCGTCGGGGCGCTCATGGTGCCGTTGAAGAAGCACTGCGGATAGAACGCGATCGCCGCCCTGAACTTTCCGCCGTTGCGCTCGTCGAACGGCGCGAGGTCGCGTTGATCGACTGCCGACAGCACCGCGTTGCCGCCGGCCGAAAACCCCATGACGGCGATCCGCCGGGGATCGACGAACGGCTGGCGCTCGAGGAACGCGAACGCACCGAACGCATCGGCGACGCGATACGGCTCGACATGGCCGCTGCACGTCTCCCTCACCCCGCGCGCCGTAAAACTGTCGACGAAGAGCACCGCATAGCCCCACGCGACCGCCCGCCCGGCCCAGCGGTCCCTGGTGCCCGCCGACAGGCCGTTGCAACCGTGGAGGGCAACGACGGCCGGAAACGGACCATCGCCGTCCGGCTTCATCAGAAACCCGTCGACGACCTGGGCCGCCGGTGGCTCGACCCGCTCTCCCGGCTCGCGCTCCAGACGGATCTGCATCGGGTCGGTGGGAATGCGGGCGGTTTCGAAGCGCACGTGCTCGAACGCGACGGCGACCGGGATTCGCGGGCCAAAAAGCAAGGCGAGGCCCAACGCCGCCGCCAAAGCGCATCGTCTCCGGCAATGGTTCAGGTGCGGCACTCGGTTCCCCCCGACGCGGAAGCCTTGCTTCCTTGTTATGGCGGTCGGGTATAGCGGAACGGGCAGAGCCTTGGAAGGTGGCATCGTGGCTCGGCGACTGCTCGGCGAGGTCGCGGCGAAACCCGCACGCCCGAGGACCTGGCAAACGACGGACATCGTTCGGCCTGTCATGGCCGGGCCTGTCCCGGCCGTTGCGCCTCGATTCTGCTGAACCATTCCACGAGTCGGCGATGGCGTTCAACAGCGCTGCATTGTTCGGCGCCTGGGCGCTGCTCCCGCTGCCTCCATGAGCTGCGCGGCCTGCGACAACAGCGCCGCCGGCCCATGTCGTTCACCGCTCGGCGCCATACCGGAACGCGACATGAAAGACCGATCCGCAGGTGACACCGGGCGATGCCCAGATGCGTCCGTCGTGAGCGTTGACGATGGACCGACAGATGGAAAGTCCCATTCCCATTCCGGCGGACTTCGTCGTGAAGAACGCATCGAAGAGAAGCTCCGTGTCCT
>JBEKZK010000955.1:0-3530 GCA_049509935.1 Xanthobacteraceae bacterium
CTAATGCAGATGAAGCGCCGCTCCTTCATAGCGGCCGATCAATCTCCGATTGGCCAAGCTCCAATTGGCATGGAGGCGCGCGATGGCCGAACGCTCTTTCGCCCGCGAGGTCGAGGACCTCAAACTTGGCGAGGGCGCCATCTTCCGAGGCGAAGGCATTCTCGCGGTTACGAAGGCGCTGCTTCAGTCGGGCGTGTCCTATGTTGGCGGCTACCAGGGTTCGCCGATCTCGCATCTGATGGATGTGCTGGCTGACGCCAAAGACGTGCTCGACGAACTCGGCGTGCATTTCGAGACGTCGGCCTCCGAGGCGACGGCTGCCGCGACGCTCTCCGCGTCGGTGATGTATCCGGTGCGCGGCGCAGTGACCTGGAAGTCGACCGCCGGCACGAATGTCGCCGCTGACGCGCTCTCCAATCTCTCTTCGGGGGGCGTGACCGGCGGCGCACTGATTATCATCGGCGAGGATTATGGCGAGGGCTCCTCGATCATGCAGGAGCGCTCCCACGCGTTCGCGATGAAGTCGCAGATCTGGCTCCTCGATCCGCGCCCCAACCTGCCGACCATCGTCCAGGCGGTGGAGGACGCCTTCGAGCTCTCCGAGGTTTCCCACACCCCGGTGATGCTGGAGGTGCGCATCCGCGCCTGCCACGTCCACGGCCGCTTCATCGCCAAGGACAACAAGCGGCCGGCCTTCACGCTGCGCCAGGCGCTGGAGAACCCGCGGCGCGACGCCGGCCGCATCGTGCTGCCGCCGGCGTCCTACGCCCACGAGAAGGAGAAGATCGAGCAGCGCTGGCCGGCCGCGGTGCGCTTCATCAAGGAGCGCAAGCTCAACGAATTCTTCGGCCCGGCCAACGGCGACATCGGCATCGTGATGCAGGGCGGGATGTACAACGCGGTGATGCGCGCGCTGCAGCACCTCGGCCTCGCCGACGTCTACGGCGAGAGCGCGGTGCCGCTTTACGTGCTCAACGTCACCTATCCGCTGATCGATGACGAGATCGCGACGTTTTCGGCCGGCAAACGCGCAATCCTCATCGTCGAGGAGGGCCAGCCCGAGTTCATCGAGCAGGCGCTCAACACGGTGCTGCGGCGGCGCGACATCCAGACCAAGATTTCCGGCAAGGACGTGCTGCCGATGGCCGGCGAGTACACCGCCGCGGTGGTCGCCAAGGGGGTGAGGAGCTTCATCGAGACGCATGGCCCCGAGCTGCTCGGCAACAGCCCGCCGGTCCCCGACGCCGCCGAGACGCTGGCGCACCCCAAGGTCAAGGCGCTCGCCGGGGTGGTGCCGGCGCGGCCGCCCGGCTTCTGCACCGGCTGCCCGGAGCGTCCGATCTTCGCCGCCATGAAGCTGGTCGAGCAGGAGCTCGGCGCGCATCACATCGCCGGCGACATCGGCTGCCATCTGTTCTCGATCCTGCCGCCGTTCAACATCGGCACCACCACCATGGGATACGGCCTGGGACCGGCTTCGGCGTCGGCCTTCAATGTGCCGACCAGCAAGCGCGTGATCTCGGTGATGGGCGACGGCGGCTTCTGGCACAACGGCCTGTCCTCGAGCGTCGGCAACGCGGTGTTCGTCGTCGCGCGCGATCAACCCGGCGCGCAAGACCAACAACGCCATCGTCGATGCCGTGAAGGGGGTGGGCGCCAAGTGGGTGCGCCAGATCGACCGCACCTACGACGTGGCGCGCATGCGCGACACCCTGCGCGAAGCGCTGACCACCGAGGAGCGCGGGCCGAAGGTGATCGTGGCGTCGTCGGAATGCATGCTCAACAAGCAGCGCCGGGTGAAGCCGCTGTTCCAGCAGGCGGTGCGCGACGGCAAGCGCATGGTGCGCGAGCGTTTTGGCGTCGACGAGGACACCTGCACCGGCGATCATGCCTGCATCCGGCTGTCGGGCTGCCCGTCGCTGTCGGTGAAGGAGACCGACGATCCGCTCAAGGACGATCCGGTCGCGGCAATCGACAACAGCTGCGTCGGCTGCGGCAACTGCGGCGAGGTGGCGGAGGCCGCGGTGCTGTGCCCGTCGTTCTACCGCGCCGACATCATCCACAATCCGACCTGGCTCGACCGGACGCTGGCGCGGCTGCGCGCCGGCGTGATCGGCTTCCTGCAGCGCCGCCGCGAATCGCGGCTGCTGGTGTTCGAGACGTGACATGAACGATACTTTCAGCGTCGCGCCGGTCGTTCGGCGGGCGTCGGACAAGCCGATCTCGGTGGCGATCCTCGCCATCGGTGGCCAGGGCGGCGGGGTGCTGTCGGACTGGGTGGTGGCGCTCGCCGAGGCGCAGGGCTGGCACGCGCAGTCGACCTCGGTTCCGGGTGTCGCCCAGCGCACCGGCGCCACCATCTATTACGTCGAGATGCTGCCGCCGAAGGACGGCCGGGCGCCGGTGCTCTCGCTGATGCCGGGGCCGGGCGACGTCGACGTGGTGCTGGCGGCCGAGCTGATGGAGGCTGGCCGCTCGATGCTGCGCGGCCTGGTCACGCCGGACCGCACCACGCTGATCGCCTCCAGCCACCGCGCCTATGCGGTGGTCGAGAAGGAGAAGCCGGGGAGCGGCATCGCCGACTCCGGCCCGGTGGTCGAGGCCGCCGGCGTCGCCGCCAAGCGCGTCATCGCGTTCGACATGGAGGCGCTGGCGGCGCGGCACGGCAGCGTGGTCTCCGCCTGCCTGTTCGGCGCGCTCGCGGCGTCCGGCGTCCTGCCTTTCGGCCGCGACGCCTTCGAGGCGGTCATCCGTTCGGGCGGCCGCGGCATCGAGCCGAGCCTCAACGCGTTCGCCGCCGCCTGCGATCGCGCCGGCGAGGACGCCAGCGTACCGGCGGTCGCCGCCCCGGCGAAGCGCTTCGCCGCGCTGCCGGCCGCGGCCGGGCACCCGGCGCTGGACCATATCCTGGCGCGCATCCGCGCCTGCCCGGCGGTGCTCCACGAGATGCTCTATGCGGGCGCCCGGCGGCTCACCGACTTCCAGGACCCGGCCTATGCGGAGGAGTATCTCGACCGCGTCGGGCGGATCCTGGCGCTCGACCACAGCCACGGCGGCGCCGGCAAGGCGTTCGCGCTGACCGCCGCCGCCGCCAAGTACATCGCGGTCGCAATGGCCTACGACGACGTGATCCGGGTGGCGGAATTGAAGACGCGGTCGCGTAGATTCGCCCGGGTGCGGCGCGAGGTCGGCGCCACCGACCAGCAGATCGTCTATACGACCGAGTACATGCACCCGCGCATCGAGGAGGTGGCCGGCACCCTGCCGAAGGGTTTTGGCGCCTGGCTCGAGGCGCATCCCGGCGTTCTGGCGCCGCTGTTCCGCAAGGGCCGGCGGGTGCGCACCGGGACGGTCGGCTGGTTCCTGGCGCTGTACGCGGTCTCGGCGCTCAAACCGTTCCGCCGCGGGACGCTGCGCCACGCCCGCGAGCAGGAGCACCTCGCACGCTGGCTGGCGCTGGTCGAGGCGCAGGTGGCGGGCAACTACGACCTCGCGGTCGAGATCCTGTGCGCCCGCCGCCTGGTGAAGGG
>JBEKZK010000956.1:0-3555 GCA_049509935.1 Xanthobacteraceae bacterium
CCTGCCCGCCACCCCGCTGCCGCTTTCCCCGGCTCGTCCGTGGGGGTTCTGGGCGACGCTGGGCTGGGGCCTGCTCGCCGCCGCCACCGGACTGTTCGCCGCGGTAACCTGTGCGGTGATCTGGACGCTGACGCATCGGCTCCGCCTGCCCGATCCGGCCGACGCCGTCTACGGCCTCACCGCCATGATCGCCGCATCGCTGGCGCCACTCGCGGTGCTCGCGGTCGCCACCAGAATCAGACACTTGCCCGTGCGCGACTACCTCGCCCTCGGCCCGATCCCGCGCCGCGAGCTTTCCGTCGGCATCTGCTGCCTCGCCGTGCTGATCGCGGCCTGCGAGGCGGCCGCGGCGCTCGCAGGCGTCGGCGAAGGGCCCCAATACATGATCACCACCTATCGGGCGGCGCAGCTCGCAGGCGCCCTGCCGCTCTTGTGGGTGGCGGTCGTCGTCGTGGCGCCGGTCGGCGAGGAGCTGCTGTTTCGCGGCTTCCTGCATCGCGGCTGGGCGCCGTCGCGGCTCGGCGCCGGGGGCACCGTTGCGGTGACATCGGCGCTGTGGGCGGCACTGCATCAGCAGTACGACTGGGCCGGCATCCTGGTCATCTTCCTGATGGGGCTGCTGTTCGGATGGCTGCGCCAGCGCGGATGGTCAGGCTCGGCTAGAGCACGTTCCGGCCACGTGGGATCACTCAGCTCGTCTGATTGATCTGGTCGGCGGGTGACGCCTTGCGCTGCGCCGCCTCAGCCGGCGGCCTCGGCGTAGCGGATCGAGGCCGCGTCGTCCCGATGCGCCGGGCGCAGCGGCAGCCGCACGGTGAACCGCGAGCCCCGGCCCTCGCGGCTCTCCACCGCGACGCTGCCGCCGTGCAGCTCGATCACCATCTTGACGAGGTAGAGACCGACCCCGGTGCCGACGATTCCCGACACGTTGCTGCCGCGGAAGTAGCGGGTGAACAGCTGGTCGATGTCCTTGTCGGGAATGCCGATGCCGCTGTCCTGCACCGACACCGCGACGTCCGCGGTCTCGCGCACCGCCGCGATCTCGATCGGGCCGCCGGCCGGCGAGTATTTGATGGCGTTGGCGAGCAGGTTGCTGAATACCTGGAACAGCAGCTTGCCGTCGCCCGCGATGCGCAGCGGCGCGGCCGCAAAGCTCTCGCCGATCTGCGAGCCCGGCGCGATCTCCCGGTGCAGATGGCAGACATCGTGCAGCAGCGCCGCCAGATCCATGTCGGCGGGATGGAAATAGAGCCCGGCGCCGCTGTCCATCAGGCGCGAGGAGTTGAGCAGGTTGTCGATCAGGCGGGTCATCCGCAGGATCGCGGCGCGCACCTTGCCGGCACGCTCGACGATCTCGTCGGCGCGCAGGCGGTCGCTCATCCTGATCAGCCGCTGGGCGTGGCCGTCGATGATGGTCAGGGGCGTGCGGAACTCGTGCGACGCCATGGAGACGAAGTTGCGCTGCAGCTCGGTCAGGCGCTGCTCGTGGGCGAGCTTCTCCTCGAGCATCGATGCCTGCTGGGCGAGCCCCTGCTGGGTCAGCATGAGCTCGATGGCGTTGTCGCGGAACACCACCACGGCGCGCGCCATCTCGCCGATCTCGTCGCCGCGCTCGGTGCCGACGATGGCGATGTCGGTATGGTTGGCGGCCAGCCGATGCATGCGCGAGGCGAGCCCGAGCAGCGGGCGCGAGATCGAGCGCCTGACGTAGACGACCGCGCCCACGCCCATCAAGGCGGCGACCGCCATCGCGATGCCGATCAGCCAGCGCGCCTGCTCGAAGGCCGCCTGCGCGCGCACGTTCGCGGCCTGGGCGCTCGCCACGTTGCTGTCGGTCAGCCGCCCGAGCGCATCGCTCGCCGCCGCATAGCTCGAGCGTGAGGCCGTCATGTACATGGCGGTGGCCGCCGCCCTGGCGGTTTCCGCCTGCTCGTCCACTGCGGTGACGATATCCCGGTACTCGCTCCACAGCGCCTTGAACTGCACGTAGAGATCGGCCTCGGCCGGGTCGTGATGCAGACGCTCCCAGCCGGCTTCGGCCTGGGCGACCAGGGCATCCAGCTCGCGCATGTCCTGCCGGCTGGCCGCGATCTCGGAGGGCGTCGACGACAGCAGCAGCGTGCCCTCGGCGGCGCGGAAATCCGATGTATGGTTGTTGAGGTCGCCGAGGATCCGCGTGTTGGGGAGCCAGAGATCGCGGATGTCCGCCGATACCCGGTTGAAGTCGCTGAGCCGTTCGATGCTGAACAGGCCGAGGACGACGACGAGCACGAGGAACAGCAGGAACACCGCCGACAGGCGAAAGCGGATCGAGTGCGGGTTGGTCATCGTTGGCGGCCGGCGACATCAGCAGATGGGCGCGCCCGTTATAGGCGCAACGGCGCGGGCCGGGAACTGTGATTCATCACACCGGGCAGCTCGCAGTCGCCGGCGACGGGCAGAAGGTCACGATCCGCAGCCGGCACGCCGACCATCGGGCCGCGCTCGACTGCGCGCGGGGCCGCGACACCATCGGTGTCGTCGTGCACAGGCGGCAACCGGCCGAGAAATCGAGGGTTTCTCCGCCGACGCGGTCCGCCGCCGCGGCGGGCGCTTGGCCATGCCGGTCGTTTTATGCCAATTTAACTTGAACGATCGGTCGCCCGGTTGGTAGCAATGAGGTATTCCAAACGTCGTGTCGGGGCGATCTTCATGGCGCCTGCCCGCGCAGTCGTTCGTTCGCATGGTCCAGCATGCCGGGCCGAGGAACCGATGGCGGTGCCGCGCAAGAAGATTCTGTGCATCGAGGACGACCGGGAGACCGCCAGGCTGCTCGCCGAGGAGCTGACCGACCGCGGCTTCGAGGTCGTCGTCGCCTACGACGGCCAGGAGGGGTTCGCGGCGATCCTGAGGACCATGCCCGATCTCGTCCTGTCCGACATCAGCATGCCGGCGATGTCGGGCTTCGAGGTACTTGAAAAGCTGACCGCGCTGGCGCCGCGGTTCGGCAATGTCCCGTTCCTGTTTCTCACCGCATTGACCGATCGCGACAACGAGCTCAAGGGACGCCAGCTCGGCGCCGACGATTACGTCGACAAGCCGATCGATTTCGACGTGCTGGTCGCCATCATCGCGGCGCGGCTCTCCCGGGTGGCGCGCAGCGACGTGTGGCCCCGGCTCATCGATCTCAACGACCGCGAGGTCGAGACCCTGACCTGGGCGGCGCGCGGCAAGACCTCGGCGGACATCGCCGAGATCCTCGGCCTGAGCAAGCGCACCGTCGATTTCCACATCGACAACGCGCGCGCCAAGCTCGGGGTGGCCACCCGTATCCAGGCCGCCATCAAGGCCGCGACCGGCCGGCTGATCGATCCGTGACGCCTGCGGCGCTTCCCGGTCATAGGGACAGTCCTGCGTTTCCGAAGCTCGAATCATTTCGGCGTGTAGCGTGTAGGATGGGTTGAGCACTTGGCGAAACCCATCGATGGGTTTCGCGGCGAAATCGGACAAGTGCCCGATTTCGCCACTCTACCCATCCTACAGGCAGGTTTCATGGAATCGGTCGTCTGGACGGCG
>JBEKZK010000957.1:0-3550 GCA_049509935.1 Xanthobacteraceae bacterium
GCGGCGGCGAAACAGCCAGGCTCGCCTGGCGGGTGCGGGAGAAGGCCGGCTGCGGCGCGACGACCGGCGGCGCCTCGATCACCACCCGGGCGGCGTGGCCGATCGTCGCCCCGACCGAGCCGAGCGTGACGCAGGACACCAGCACGGCGCCGCAGGCGGCAAGGCGGCTCGAGAACAGGCACATTCCGGCGATGATCTCGAGCGAGCCGGCGAGATATCTCGCCGACGAGCCGAGGCCGATCACATCGAACTGCTGGATCATCACGTGCACGCCGGCGAGCTTGGCGGCGCCGGCGCCGACGAACAGCACGCCGAGCGCGACCTGGGCGCATCGCATGGCTCTGAGGTTCATGACAACTTCCCTGGCCGCGCGCCGCTTCGGGCGATTCAGATTCGTCCGCCACCCTGGGGACGCCGGATCATCGCGCGGCGGCCAGGCGGAATGGGTGAACCGTTTCACATTTGGGAGGAAAATTCGCGCAGGCGCCGCGGCCACGCTCCACATTCCGCCGGGGGCCCTGAAGGGACCGCGGCGTCAGGTCTTGCGGGGATCGCCGGCGGCGGCCACGGCGGCGAGCTCGTCGAGGGCGCCGACGACGATCGAGCCGCGCTCCAGCCGCACCCAGCCGCGCTGCTCCCAGTTGCGCAGCTGCTTGTTGGTGCTCTCGCGCGACATGCCGATGATCTGGCCGATCTCGCGCTGGGTCATGCTGATCCGGCGCCCCTGCGGGGAGTGGTCGGCGTTCTGCGCCAGCTTGACCAGGATCTTGGCGAGCCGGGTCGGCAGATCGAGGAACATCACGTCCTCGACCTGCTCGCTGGTCTTGCGCAGCTTCTCGCACAGGATATCGATGAGCTTGAAGGCGATCTCCGGATGGTCGTGCATCAGCGGGACGAAGTCGCGCCGGCTGATCATCATCAGCTCGCAGTCGGTGACCGCGGTCACCTCGGCACTGCGCGGCCGTCCGTCGAGCAGCGCGATCTCGCCGAAGATCTCACCCTCGCCGAGCAGGTTGAACACCGTGTCCTTGCCCTCCATGGAGGGAACGCTGATGCGGACCGACCCGGTGACCACGGCGAACAGGCTGTTGCCCGGGTCGCCCTTGGCGTAGATCACGGTCCCGCCCTTGACCATGCGGGTGATCGCATGCGAGCTCACCTGCTCGATCAGCTCGGGCGCGAGCCCCTGGAAGAACGGGTGCGCGCCGAGGATCGCCCGCTTGTCCAGGCGCGGCCGGGCGGATCTGGCGTCGGTCTGTGCGGACATGCGTGGCGCCCTGCGTGCTGCGGCCGGATCGACCACGCGATCCGGCCCGACCGGCTCATCGCCAGGATGCCCGAGCCACCCATGCCGGCGCATCGGCGCCGCTCAGGGCCTGGTCGAGCCGGACATTGATATCACCGGCGGGGGCCAACACAAAGGCCGCAGGCAGACCAGGGCCGGATGGCGCATGACGCTTTCCCCCCTATCGCCACTGCTTCTCGTCGCTGATCCACAGCGCGCCGGGGAGCGTTCCGGCCTTGATGAACGCGTCGACCAGATTGCTCATGATCCGCGACACGTTGTTGTCGAAATTGTTGGCCGGGAGCGCCTGACCCCAGGCGATGGAGCCGCTGGAGAACACGGCGCCATCGTTGGCGGTCGGAAAATACACCAGATCGGCACGGATGCGATAGTCCTGGGTGCCGGCCAGCCCCGGATAGGGATAGAGGATCTCCTCGATCGACAGCAGGTAATTGTCGCTGTGGCCGCCGGACGAGCCGAGGATGCGGGCGTGCGGCGGGGTGCCGAGGTTGAGATCGTAGCGGTCGAGCTCGAGCCCCGCCGCGCCCCCATAGGCGAGGCCGAAGTCGCCGATCATCTCGCCGTCGACGCCGTCCATAATCCACGGGGCCGCGCCGACCAGGCGCGCATGCCGGAATCGAGCTTACGCACCTCCATGGTCCACGGCTCGTCCTCGCGGAACGCGACGTTCCAGTAGAAGCCGTTGCCGCCCATATAGATGTAGCGGCCGCCGCCGGCGATGTAGTCCTCGGTGGCATCGAGCATGCGCTCCGAATAGTACTCGGGATGGGTGCCGGTGATGACGCACCGATAGGGACTGAGCGCGGCGAGGCCGTCGCGGTGGAGGTCCTCGTCGGTGACGACCTCATAGTCGTACTTCTTGTGCTCCAGCCAGGCGATGATCGACAGGTCGGCCGGGAACTGCCACGGCACGCCCATGCTGGAGATGCGGTATTTGGGCCGCATGTTGATGATGGGGCGTCGATACGAGCTGTAGCAGACGCCGTTGCCGTCGGCCCACGAGTCGTAGGTCGACAGGCCGAACTCCCAGTTCTTGTACATCTCGATGTCGACATCGGTGACGATCGGCGGCTGGCCCGTCATCGGCTGGATGATCTGGGCATCGAAGCTCAGGTGCTCGTTGGCGTAGGCCAGATAGCTCGCGGTCGGCACCAGAAAGAGGATCGGCGCCCGCGGCAGCGCCGGGCGGACGAAGAAGACGATGTACTCTTCGCCCAGTCCGCGGCCGTCGCCTGCCCGCAGGCGCATTGCGTAGGCGCCGCTGCGCAGGCCCGCGGGGACCGTGAGGGTCCTGGTGACCTCCCAGTTGCAGTCGATCATGGCGTCGTAGTGGAACTCGACGCCGCCATATTCGTCGGGCGCGAACCGGAAACAATCGTTGCGTCCGCTCCAGTTCCACCCGGTCTGCGCCCGCACCGGGCGATTGTACCCCTTGGCATCGAGGCCATAGGGCCCGACGTCGCGGACGATGTCGCCGATGCCCTTGTCGGTGTAGCCTCGGGTCGTATCCCACCAGGCCACCAGGCCGTCGGGGGGCGGCGGCAGTCCCGACCGGATGCGGTCGAGCTCCTCACGCGACAGAGCGCGGGCGAAAATCCCCGGCCGATCGATCTTGCCGCAATAGGTCTGCGACACGAACGGCCCGCGCGCCTCGTGCCAGTCGCGCGAGCCCGCCATCAGGAACGGGGTTTGCGGCAGGTTGGTCTGACGGAAGCGGAAGACTTCCGCCACGTGCGAGCGGTAGTCCATCGGCACCACCTTGCCGATGCCGCAGTTGTAGCGGCTCATCACGGCTTCCTGGTAGATCGTGGCGCGGCCGGTCGCGGCATCGAGTGTGGCGGCGACGAAGTACCAGACCTTGGGGTGGAGCGGGACCTCGGCGGCGAGATAGTCGACCTCGCTGCCCTGCCCGACCCAGAACTCGAGCAGCCCCTTCTGGTTGATCCCCAGGCAGTAGCCGACATTCCTCACGTTGTCCCAGCGGCCGGCCAGGCACTGGCGCAGACCGACGGTCGGCAGGCTCGGATAGATGAAGGCGAAGATGGTCAGGCTGTCGCTCAAGGCCAGCCGGCCGTCGGGATCGCCGACCTCGAGGAACGACCCGATCTGGGTATACTGCTTCTTCACCGCCCAGGTGCCGTTGGCGGGGCAATCCACCGGCTCCTCGATGAAGCCCGGGCCGGTCGGATGCTGGTCGCCGTGGATCAGGCGCACCAGCTGGGCATCGGCGGTGTCGGCGCCGTC
>JBEKZK010000958.1:0-2753 GCA_049509935.1 Xanthobacteraceae bacterium
GACATGTTCCGCCTGCAGGCAACCGCCAAGGGTATCGCGTTCGAGTTCATCCGGCCCGACCGGCTGCCGGTCGCGGTCTTCACCGACGAGAGCCGGCTGCGCCAGATCCTCATCAACCTGCTGTCCAACGCCATCAAGTTCACCGAGCGCGGCCGGGTGGCGCTGCGGGTGGGCTATCGCAACCAGGTGGCGGAGATCGAGATCGAGGATACCGGCATCGGCATCCGGCCCGAGGATCTCGCCCGCGTCTTCGAGCCCTTCGAGCGCGCCCACACGCCGAGCATCCGGGCGGAGCCGGGCACCGGCCTCGGTCTGACGATAACGCGGATGCTTGCCGAGACCATGGGCGGCGAGATCAGCGTCACCAGCACGGTTGGCGCCGGCAGCGTGTTTCGCGTCCGGCTCCTGCTGTCGGAGGTGACGCGGCCGCGGCTGGTCGCCGCCAAGGAGAGCCGCATCCGCGGATATCGCGGGCCGCAGCTCACCGTGCTGGTGGCCGACGACGACGCGGTGCACCGCGACCTGATCCACGAGATCCTGATGCCGCTCGGCTTCATCGTGCTCAGCGCCGAGGACGGGCCATCGTGCCTCGACCTGGTCGACCAGTGCCATCCCGACCTGGTGCTGCTCGACGTCCTGATGCCGGGCATGAGCGGCTGGGATGTCGCCCGCGCGCTGCGCCGCTCGGGCAACGACCGCGCCGCGATCCTCATGCTGTCGGCCAATGCCAGCGAAAATCACGACGTGCCGACGCCGGACCGCATCCACGACGGCTATCTGATGAAGCCGATCGACATCCGCCAGCTGCTCGACAAGATTCACGCTGTGCTGAAGATCGAATGGACCTACGACCTCCCGGAGCAGACGATCGGCGCGGTGCCCGGCGCCGGCCTCGCGGCGGGGCCGCCCGCCCAGATCGACGATCTGCTGCGGCTCGGCGAGATCGGTCACGTCCGCGGCATCGAGGCCAAGCTGTTCGAGATCGAGGGCAACTTCCCCGAGCACCAGTTCTTCGTCCGCGAGATGCGCGAGATCGTCGGCAGCTTCGACCTGAAACGCTACATGGCGGTTCTGGAGGCATTGCGCCACCATGATGCACATTAGAGCATTTCCCGGAAAAGTGGACACCGGTTTACCGAAAGGAAATGCGACAAACATCGAGTCTAGAGGGCTTTCCGCCCACGGCACTTGAAATTTCATGGTCAACCTCATCGGAAAGCGCTCTAGCCGCACCCGCGACGTGGTTCTGGTCGTCGACGATTCGCCGGACACGCTGCGCATGCTCACCGACGCGATCGAGGACGCCCGGATGACGGTGCTGGTCGCGCTCGACGGAGCGCAGGCGCTGACGATGATCGAAAAGGTGGTTCCCGACGTCATCCTGATGGACGCGGTGATGCCCGGCATGGACGGCTTCGAGGCCTGCCGGCGCCTGAAGCGCCACGCCGCGGTCTCGCACGTGCCGGTCATCTTCATGACTGGCTTGAGCGAGACCGAGCACATCGTCGAGGCGCTCGACGCCGGCGGCGTCGACTATGTCACCAAGCCGATCGTCCCGGACGAGCTGCTGGCGCGCATCCGCGTGCATCTCGCCAACGCGCGCCGCGCCCACAGCGCGCATGCGGCGCTCGACGCCTCGGGCCGCTTCCTGATGGCGACCGACCAGTCGGGCCGCATGCTGTGGGCGACGCCGCAGGCCGCCAAGCTGCTCGGATCGGCGCAGGCGGGGTTCGTCGCGGAAAGCTTCGTGCTGCCCGCCGATGCCTGCGCCTGGCTGCGCGACCGCATCCGCGGCGAGGCCGGCGCCGGCGACAACGTCATCGTGCTGCAGGCCGACGGCATGCAGAAGAAGCTGCAGCTCTCCTACGTCGGCCAGATCGCGCCCGACGAGATCCTGCTGCGCCTGATCGACGGCGACGCGGCGAGCGACGAGCTCGCCCTGCAACAGAAGTTCGCGCTCACGCTGCGCGAGTCGGAAGTGCTCAAATGGATCGCGCGGGGCAAATCCAACCGCGACATCGCCGAGATCCTGAATCTCAGCCCGCGCACCGTGAACAAGCATCTCGACAACATCTACGCCAAGCTCGGCGTAGAGAACCGCACCGCCGCGGCGGCGCTCGCGGTGCGCGCCGTGGCTACGCGGTAGGTGTCAACCGTCCGGGCGCAATCTTACTGGTCACTCCCCGGCGAAAAGTTGGTGTGCGGTAGCCTAGATGGAGCGAAGCGCAATCCGGGAGCGGCCGAGCCACGCCGCGAGGCCGTTCCCGCGTTCCGCTGCGCTCCGCAAAGAGGGCGTAACCCGTCCGCAAATATGTGCTTCATGTTTGTTGTCTTGCCGCGCCGCGGTCCGTTACCTCCCCCTGGAGGGCGCGCGCGATCTACGAACCGCTGCAGCCGGCGCTTGACTATCACGCCAAGTGAAGAAACGGTGCGTGCTCTAAACACCCGTTGCCGGAAGGATCGCGCACCGGACGTCTGCACGGGAACCCCCGGGCCCGAATGCAGCGCCCCCGTGGCGGCCTCCCCCGCGGATCGCCGACCGGCGCCCACTTTTACCGCGTGGCCCCACAGCGCGCGGTGCCGTCGCGGCGGTCGAGGCTTTCGGATCGTGTTCCCTGGACCGCCGCGACCAGCTATCGCCGCGACCAGGCAACGGATAACAGGGTCTCGATTCTCCGACTGAGATCATCAGCAAGCTTGTCGTGGCCTTGGGCATTGTCGTGGTATTGTAGGTAGCGATGTGCCTGAAGGTC
>JBEKZK010000959.1:0-3479 GCA_049509935.1 Xanthobacteraceae bacterium
GATTCCGAAGTTCGCATCACTTGGCGACATCCTCCGGTGCGAACTTCGGAATCCAAAGGTGCACTAGCAAGTCTATGATTCTAGTGCGGCTTTTAGGATTTGAAGTTCCTATGACGAGCGCGCCGCACATGTGATAGGAACTTCAAATCCGCCGCACTAGGTCATGTCGCGTCGAGGTTCGCGGTGGCCATATACCGTCCCGCAATTTGCGGCCAAAACATGCCACATGATTTGCAGCGTCCCGGCCCAATCCCACGGCCGCGGAGCCGGGATCATGTCGCGGCCGGGTTGGTTGACTGACGGGAAGCCCGGACCCATAATTTTTCCATGTTGCCCGAAAGGAACCGGATCATGAAAGCGACACCTGCCGTCATCGCGGCACTGTGCCTCGGGGTCAGCGCCTCGGCCCAGGCTGCCACCGCGGATCTCGAGTTCGCGATCAAGCGCAACGGCGAGCAGATCGGCACTTACGCGGTCCACATGGCCCAGACCGGTGCCGAGACGACGGTGAAGACCTCGAGCAGCCTGGCTGTCAAGAAGCTGTTCTTGACGTTGTATCACCGCGATCAGAGCTGCACGGAGCGCTGGATCAATGGTGAGCTGGTTGCGTTCAGCTCCACCACCGACGACAACGGCACCAAACACAAAGTCGAAGCGGCCGCCAAGGGAGCGGGCGTCGAATTGCAGGCCGACGGTACGCCGGTGCAGGTCGACAAGAACATCGCCCCGATCAGCCTGTGGAACTCGGCCATCGTCCGGCGGTCTGTTGGCTTCGATGACATGGATGGAAAGGTGATGCCGATCACGGTGGTGGATCACGGTGTCGAGGACATCACTGCAGCGGGGCATCCGGTCAAGGCGCATCACTATGCGGTCAATGGCACCTTCAACCATGATATCTGGTATGACATGCAGGGTCACCTCGTCCACGTCGAGTTCGTGGTCGCGCGGGATGGCTCGACGATCACCTACGATCTCGCCTCGGCGGAGGTCTCGCCGGCACGGGTCGCGACCCCGGTGCAGCCGGGCAAGCCGAAATAGACCACGCTCGCCGAGGGCGCCGGGTCATTTCGCCGCGCTCGGCTTGTTGACCAGCGGACAGCCGCCGTCCTCGAGCGAGCGGAATATCTGGTCTCCCGGGATGGTTTGCAGCACCTTGTAGTAGTCCCAGGGATACTTGGATTCTGCCGGCGTCTTCGCCTGCACGACGTACATGTCGTGCACCATCCGGCCGTCCTCGCGCACCCTGCCGTTCTTGGTGTAGAAATCGTCGACCGGCATCTCCCGCATCCTGGCGACCACGGCCTTCGCCTCGTCGGTGCCGGCCGCCTGGACGGCCTTGAGATAGTGGATGATCGCCGAATAGACGCTGGCGTGCGCCATCGTCGGCATCACCTTGCGCCGCTCGAAGAAGCGCTTCGACCACGCCCGCGTCTCGTCGTTCATGTCCCAATAGAAAGGCGTGATGAAGGTCAGGCCCTGCGCCATCTGCAGGCCCAGGCTGTTGACGTCGCTGATGAAGACCAGCAGCGGGACCAGGGTCGCTTCGCCGCGGGTGAGCCCGAACTCGGCTGCCTGCTTGATCGCGTTGGTCAGGTCGCTGCCGGTATTGGCGAAGGCGATGACTTTCGCCTTGGAGGCCTGCGCCTGCAGCAGGTACGAGCTGAAATCCGCCGTCCCGAGCGGGTGGCGGACCCGGCCCACGACCTTGCCGCCGCTCGCCTTGGCGATGCCGGTCGTCAGCGCGTAGCTGTCGTAGGTCCAGGCGACCGCGGTCGGCGAGCACGCCTTGCCGGTGAAGTCCGGCGTCGCCACCGCCGTCGCGATGGCGACGCGGTTGTGCTCCCTGGCCAGCTGCTCGACCGCCAGCGCGACCGACGAATTGTCGAAATCGATCGCCATGTCGACGCCGGCGACATCGAACCAGCGACGCGCGATGCCGGCGCCGATATCGGCCTTCTGCTGGTGGTCGGCGGAGAGCAGCTCGATCGGCTTGCCGAGCACCTTGCCGCCGAAATCCTCGACCGCCATGCGCGCCGCCTCGACCGAGCCGACGCCGCCGAGATCGGCGTAGCCGTTCGATTGGTCGTTGAGCACGCCGATCCGCACGGCGTCGTCGGAAACCTGAGCGTGCGCCGAGGCGGCGAGCAGCACCAGGGCAGTCATCAGTGATGCCGCGCGCAGCCCCGTGGTGACCAAATCCCGGTTGGTGGCGCTGAGAGCGCAACGCAAGAAGAGGCTTGTCACAGGATCCATCGAATTCCGCCCGTCCGTACCCAACACACGCCGCCGCCTGACAGCACGTCATGGCCGGGCTTGTTCCCGGCCATCCACGCCTTGCTTGTTGTCAGCAGGACGTGGATCCAAGCGCAACTCGGCTTGAGCCGAGTTGCGACAGTCTCGAGTATCGCAAGTCGGACGAGTCCGACCTGCCCCCACAAGGCCGGGCATGACCGCTCGACGCCCGTTACCCGGGCGGCCCTACCACCCGGGATCGCGGTGCTCCTGCGCGCCGATCACGCCTTCTTCTTCAGCCCTTCCATGATCGCCTCGGGCGTGATCGGCATGTGCCGCACCCGGACGCCAACCGCGTTGTAGATCGCGTTGGCCACCGCCGGCGCCACGATCGTCGATGCCGGCTCGCCGACGCCGCTCGGATGATGGCCCGACTGGATCAGCTCCACGTCGATCTGCGGCACGTCGGCGAGCCGGATCGGCGTGTAGTCGTGGAAGTTGCTCTGTGCGATCGCGCCGTTGGCCAGGGTCAGCCGCTCGGCCATGATCTGGCTCGCCCCCCACAGCGCCGAGCCCTGGATCTGAGCCTTGGCGTTGAGCGGGTTCACCACCGTGCCGGGATCCATCGCGATGGTCAGCCGGTTGATCTTGAAGACGCCGGTCTTCGGATCGACGGTGACCTCGGCGATGCCGGCAACCCAGGTCGGGCTCTGCCGCTCCTCGGCCGACGATACCGCGATGCCCATCCCGGTGTTGGGCGGCAGCTTCTTCGAGCCCCAGCCCGCCTTTCCCGCCGCCAACTGCAGGCAGTTGGCGAGACGCAGCGCGCCGCCGACGGTGGCGGACTCGTAGGCCGGCCAGGAGTTGTCGTTGGGCCACGGCAGCGAGATCCACAGCCGGTCCATGTAGTAGTCCGACGGCGTGCCCGGCGGGTAGCCGGTGTTGGGGATGCCGCGGCTGCTGCCCTTGCCGTTGAGCATCGACAGGCGGAACTCCAGCGGATCGCGCTTGAGCGCGTGCGCGACCTCGTCCATGAACGATTCGACCACGAACATGTTGTAGGAGTTCGAGACCGTTCGCAGCGCGCTCGTCTGCACCGCCCAGGTGGTGCGGTCGCTGTCCCAGGCACGCACGCGGTGGTTCTTCACGTCGTACCAGTGATCGCTGCCGCCGATCGACCACTGGTCGATGTCCTGCTTCTTGGCATCCCAGGAATCGAGCTGCAGCCAGTCGGTGCCGTACTT
>JBEKZK010000096.1:0-10277 GCA_049509935.1 Xanthobacteraceae bacterium
CCGGCAACGATGCGGCTCAATCGCGAGAACGAGGTGACGCTCGTTGTCGACGACGGAGCGAGCGGCGAGCCGGAATCGCCGTCCGGGGTGTCGATCCCCGTAGAGGTCAAGTTGCTCGAGAACGCCGCCACCGAGGTGTCGGCATGGCTGCTGCCGCTGCAGACCGACGCCGCGGTCACACTGCGCGACGGCGGGCAGGAAAAGCAGGGTGTCGCGCCGGGCGAGCGCACCAGATGGATATGGATCGTGGTTCCCAAGGAGCCCGGCGCATTGCAGCTCGAGATGTCGTCATGGGTCAAGTCCGACGCTGGCGTCGGCACCGTGGAGTATCCCGATCCCGACACGCCGGTGCCGATCGAGGTGTCGTGGACCGATCGTGGCCTGTTCTATCTGGACGAGGTCGGGACCGCCGGCCAGGTCCTGACCGCCCTCATCGCAACGCTGACGGCCGCCGGCAGCGTGCTCGGCATCTTTCGCGGGTTCGGCGTCCGCGTGCTCGGGCTGCGCCTGGCCGGTCGTGGTTCCTCACCCGACGACGCCGGGCTCCGCACCTGAGCGGGCGCGGTCGGTGGCTGGAGGGCGACGCTCCGATGTGGCCGCCGCGCCGCCGCATCGTGGGCGCCGACGCGCGAGGATCCTTCTATCGTAATTTAAGATTGTAGAACGATTGACCGTCCGCTGCTTTGGACGTATATCAATCTTTGATATGTATCCATCCATCGAGGCCGCGCGTCATGGACGACGACGAGTGGAATCGGCTGCTGAGAGCCGCAAGGGAGATCCAGAAATGGTTCCCGGAGGGGGTAACGTTCATCGGCGGTCTTGCCGTTTACGCTCAGGCCGCCGACAGGGCCGAAACGGCAAAATTCGCCAGCATGAGTCATGACGCGGACTTCATGATCCTGCTCCCGGACTTTGCCGACCTGCGCGACATCGAGGTTCTGACGCCGAACCGCCGACTCGGGAAGCAGCAATTCTCCAAGGACGGGTTCGAATTCGACGTCTACGTCGAGGGTCAGCATGATCTCCCCGTCCCCGTAGCCGAGGCGGTGGCGTGGTCACAAAGCAAACGCGAATTGTGCGTCGCCTGCCCGGAGCATCTGCTCGTGCTCAAGTTGAAGGCTTACGCGGATCGCAAGGGGACCGGAAAAGGGAGCAAGGACGAGGACGATGTCATCACGCTTCTCCTTGTCGGTGAAGCATGGCGAAAGGATTGTCTCACTCGCTTGACCGAACAGATGCTCGGCGACCTCGAGAGGATTGTCCTGGGTGACGCCCCGACGCGCTTGGCGCAGGGCAATCTGCACGAAGCAAAGGCGATTCGCGCTCGCGCCCGGTCGAGCCTCGACGCGGTCTGCAAGGCATACGCCGCCAACTATGGATCGGGAGACAATGACGTTATCTCGTGTCCTTGACCTCTCCCCTGTGGCGCCGCCAAGTCTCGCGACCGAGCCGGCTGGACGCCGGATCAATTTCAACGAGATCGTTCGCGACGCTGGCATGCGCAACGTCGTCACGGCGCGCAATCTCCCAGATATCAGGGTCCATGGCGGAACGCGCGACTTCAAGGTGCCGGCGCCTGGCGGACCTGTTTATTGCATCTCCGGAACCAGGCTTGCGGCGAATCCGCACGATCGGGCGCGCGAGGTATTACGTCGCTTGGCCTACGGGTTCGGCGACTACGCTGCCCGCGAGGTCGTCGCCCGTCATCACCGTGATCTCAAACGTGCCGAGCTCTCCTCCGAGATGGAATCGCAAGAGCAGGCACGAGCGGCGCGACGCGCCTTCTCGGCGGGGGCATTGCGGATCAAGAAGGCGCTGCGAGAATGCGGGGAGGCCAGCATCGGCGATCTCGCCAAGATGACCGGGATGGCGCAGCCAAACGTGTCGAGGACCGTGGCCGCGCTGGTCGAGGACGACGTCGTCCTTGTAATCAAAGACGGCAAGCGGATCATCTGCCGCCTCGCTCCTCGAGCGCGGCGGTGAGGATAGGCTTGCGTGCCGCAGCGATCGGGCCGATGCAGCGTCACGGGCGTTCAATTCGCAGATTTGCCGGCCGGCGTGCCGTTCACCGTCCGCCAAAGACCATAGCGCCACGGCAGATACCAGCGCGCCCGGATCGGGAGCGCAGACGGCACCAGGTCGAGGCCCGAGGTGCCGAACGGATGACAGCGCAGCAGCCGGGCGAGCGTCATCCAGCCGCCCGCCCACAGGCCGAAGCGTGAGAGCGCCTCGTCGGAATACTCCGAGCAGGTCGGCAGGTGGCGGCAATGGAATCCGACCAGCGGCGACAGTGTCAGCCGATAGGCCTTGATCAGGCCGCGTCCGGCGAGGCGTGGCGCCCGCCGGGCCGCCTCGAGAAGCGTGTCGTGATTCATCCCGGCGCGGTCCCGATGACAAGTGTGGCGACAGCGGGTGCTGCCGCACCTCGGTCGCATATCACTCCGCCGCCAGGGAAGTCTGCCGCGTGGTCTCGATCTGGTCGATCGCCGAAACGACTGCGTCGAAGGTCAACATCGTCGAGGCGTGCCGGGCCTTGTAGTCGCGGACCGGCTCGAGCACCGCGACATCGGCCCAATCGCCGGTGGGGGGCGCGCCGTTTTCCTTGAGCATGCGGCGCACCGTCTCGCGCAGCTCGCGCAGCTCGGCAGCGCGGGCGCCGACGACATGGCGCGCCATGATCGAGGATGACGCCTGGCCGAGCGCGCAGGCCTTGACCTCGTGGGCGAAGTCGGTAACCACGTCGCCGTCCATCTTCAGGTCGACGCTGACCGTCGATCCGCACAGCTTCGAATGGGCCTTCGCCGTCGCATCGGGCGCGGCGAGCCGCCCGATCCGGGGGATGTTGCCGGCAAGCTCCAGGATCCGGTGGTTGTAGACATCGTTCAGCATGGTTTGCACTCACCGGATTTTATGCCGGTATTGATTGTCCAAGGGTCACGAACGAATATATAGGCATTGGCACGGCGGGGCGGGAAGCCCCTCGTGCGGAATGCCGGCAAGGCTCTCGGGCTCCTCGGAAGGGGCAGGGGAATGCCGGAGATCGCCTCATTGGCGCATGGTCCGGTGGCGAACCGGTTCCCGGATCCGGGGGCGGGCGCTGGTGGGGCATGTGCCGAGCGTATCGGAATGCGGCGTCCGGTCGCCCCGCGCAGCAGCGGCGCAGGCCATGACGCGGCCACCCGGTGACACCCCCGGAGCCCGGCTTGACGCCGGCGCGCCGGTCGAACGGAGAGACCGTCATGGACGCCATCGTGAAATCGTTTCCTGCCGCGCCTTTGTCCGATCATGTCCGCGCCGCGCCGCAGCCGGCCGGGCCCCGACCCACCCAGGAGGAGGCAGAGGCCGCGGTTCGCACCTTGATCGCGTTCGTCGGCGACGATCCCGACCGTGAGGGCGTGCGCGACACCCCGCGGCGCGTGGTCAATGCCTACGAAGAGCTGTTTCGCGGCTATCGCGAATGCCCCGCTGACGTCCTCGAGCGCACGTTCTCGGAGATCGGCAGCTACGACAATCTGGTGCTGATCCGCGACATCCCGTTCTACTCCCACTGCGAGCACCACATCGCCCCGTTCATCGGCAAGGCGCACGTCGCCTACGTGCCGGTCGAGCGGATCGTCGGCCTCTCCAAGATCGCCCGGCTGATCGACGTCTACGGGCGTCGGCTGCAGACCCAGGAACGCCTCACCTCGCAGATCGTCACCGCGATCGACGAGATCCTGAAGCCCCGCGGGGTCGCCGTGATGCTCGAGGCCGAGCACATGTGCATGTCGATGCGCGGCGTGCAGAAGCCTGGGGTCGCCACCGTCACGACCCAGTTCACCGGCCTGTTCCGCGACGACCCATCCGAGCAGGCCCGCTTCCTGACCTTGTTGCGGGGTGCGACGCGCTGAGCGGCGGCGCTGCCGTTCGGGAGAAAGACGCGCGGTTCGCCGAGAACATGTGGTCGGCAAGGGGCTCCGCGCGCCGTAGTGATTTCTCAAACGCGAGGTCGGCCGTGGTGGAACGCCCTGTGTTTGCGGCTCGCGGATCGACGCGTGACGTCGAGGAAGGCCTCGCGCTGTCGCCCCGGTTCGATGCCGACGGCCTGCTGACCTGCGTGGCGACCGATGCTTCCACCGGCGACGTGCTGATGGTCGCGCACATGAACGCCGAGGCGCTGACCAGGACCATCGATAGCGGCGAGGCCTGGTATTTCAGCCGGTCCCGCCGACAGCTGTGGCGCAAGGGCGAGACATCCGGGCATCTGCAGCGTGTCGTCGAGATGCGGATCGACTGTGACCAGGACGCGGTATGGATCAAGGTCGAGCAGGCCGGCGCCGGCGCCTGTCACACCGGCCGCCGCTCGTGCTTCTACCGCGCGGTGCCGCTCGGCCGGCCGAAGGACGGCCCGGTCACGCTCGAGTTTCGTGACGCCGACAGGGCCTTCGACCCGCAGGCCGTGTACGGCGAGAAGAAGTAGCCGCCGGCGGGCGGGTCAGCGAAGTCGCAAAGACGTTGCAGCGCGGTCCGCTTCACCTTCCCCCGTCGATCACTCGTGGTCAGCGCCGGCGGCGCGCGCCCGCGCCAGCAAACGCTTGGCGCGCTCGAGGTGCGGGCGGTCGAACATCACGCCGGCGATGCCGATGACGCCGGCTCCCGGGGTCGCCGCGAATGCCGCGACCACGGCCTCGGCGGAGGCGATCGCCGCCGGCGACGGCGTGAACACGGCGTTGATCGCCGCGACCTGTCCGGGATGGATCGCCATCTTGGCGGTGAAGCCGTCGCGGCGCGCCTCCTCGGCCTCGCGGCGCAACCCCGGCTCGTCGCGAAAGTCGATGAACACGGTATCGATCGGCTGCACCGTTGCGGCCGACGCCGCTGCCAGACAAAGATTGCGGGCGAAACTGAACGGCCCGGTGAAGGCGCCCTGGGCGTCGCGGTTGGTCTCCGCGCCGAGCTCCACCGACAGGTCCTCGGCGCCCCAGGTCAACCCGGCCAATCGGGCGCTCGACCCCGCATAGGTCCCGGCCACGAACAGCGAGGCCGCCGTCTCGGTCGCGATGGCGACGATCCGGGTATGGCCGTCGGGCAGGCCGTGGAGCGCCTCGCGCACCGCCAGCTTGGCGTCGAGATGGATGATCGAGGCGCCGCCCTCGGCCTTGGGCAGCATGATCGCATCGGGACGCCCGGGCACGACGGCGTCGAGGTCCGCATCGATCAGCCCGGATTCCAGGGCGTTGACGCGCACCAACAGGCGCGGTCGCGTGGCCTGCGGCTCGACCCGCAGGAGAAACGCCAGCGTGGTGGCGCGCGCCTCGGCCTTGCGGTCGAGAGCCACCGAATCCTCCAGGTCGAGGATCAGGGCGTCGGCGCCGCTGGCCAGTCCCTTCTCGAGCTTGCGCGGGCTGTCGCCCGGAACGAACAGCAGCGACCGCATGGCGCGCCGCTCAGGCCGGCCGCATCCGCATGAACGCCTGGCGGCGGCATTCGGCGACGAGCTTGTCGTTCTGGTTGTAGGCGCGGTGGTGCATCTCGACGATGCCGGCACCGGGCCGCGACTTCGATTCCCGCTTGCCGAGGATCTCGGTGGTGCAGTGCACGGTGTCGCCCTCGAACAGCGGATGGGGAAACTTCACCTCGGTCATGCCGAGATTGGCGATGGTGGTGCCCACCGTCAGGTCGTTGACCGAAATCCCGATCATCAGGCCGAGAGTGAACAGCGAATTCATGATCGGCTGGCCCCATTCGGTCTCGTGCTCGCAGAAGTGGCGGTCGATATGCAGAGGCTGGGGATTGAGCGTCATGTTGGAGAACAGCATGTTGTCCATCTGCGTGACCGTGCGGGTGAGCCTGTGCGGGAAGATCTCGCCCGCCACGAAATCCTCGAAGTAGAGGCCACCGCGCGGATGGCGGGTCGTCGTCTTCTCCATGGGGCTCTCCTCGAACGGTCTTAAGGGCTCGTTTACCATACTCCTCGATTCTGCGAAGCGGCGAAGCGCGGATGCAGTCATCCGGATTCGCCGTAGCGCTGTTCGACCAGGCTGTTCATCAAATCGATGGGCCGTGGGCGAAAAGCGCTCCAGATTCGACATTTGTCGCATGTTCTTTCGGAAATCCGGACCCCGTTTTCCGGGACATGCCTTGGGGCGTCTCGCATGGTCATCGATGCCACCACCGATATCGGATCGCGCATCACCGGCGCCATCCAGCAGGCTGCCCAGACGACCGGGGCGGGCTTCGACTATCTCCTGAAGACGGCGCTGCGCGAATCGGGCCTCGACGCCAATGCCAAGGCCGCGACCTCCTCGGCGGCGGGCCTGTTCCAGTTCATCGATCAGACCTGGCTGTCGACCGTCAAGGAGTCCGGTCCCCAGCTCGGCTATGGTGCTTACGCCAATTCCATCGTCAAGACCTCGTCGGGCAACTATGTGGTCCCGAGCGCGGCGGCGCGCAGCCAGGTGATGAAGCTGCGCTACGATCCGACCGCCAACGCCGTGATGGCGGGGGCGTTCACCCAGCACAACGCCGCCCAGCTCACGAGCGCGCTCGGCCGCCAGCCGACTGGCGGCGAGCTCTACATGGCGCACGTGCTCGGCCCGAGCGGCGCCGTCAAGCTGATCTCGTCCGCGGCGAGCACGCCGCAGGCAAAGGCGGCGGACCTGTTTCCCGGAGCCGCCCGCGCCAATCGGTCGATCTTCTTCGACAACCAGGGGGGGGCCCGCAGCGTCGCCCAGGTCTACGACGTGCTCGACGCGAAGATGAGCGGCACCGTCGCGGCGGGTGTGCCGTCGCCGCCCGCGGTGGCGGCGATCTCGGCCGCCATCGTCGGCAGCCAGGCGGTCGCGACGACCGACAGCGGTGCCGCGGCATCGGGCGGCCCGGCGGCCGCGCCGGTCGCCAGCTCCTACGCGGCCGACGATACGCCGATGTTCCAGGGCCTGTTTCGCAACGACCGGATCGCGCCGGTCTCCTCGGTCGTGTCCCGGCTGTGGGGTGCCGGCCCGGGCGGGCAGCAGTCGATCACATCCGTGGCGGCGCCGTCGTCCACGGCGGCAGCGGCACCGGGCGCCATCGGCCGGCCGCTCGATCTGTTCCAGTTTCTGCGTCCCGAGGTCCACGCCGCGGTCGGCGCGACCTAGAGAGTGTTAAGTATTCAGCAATAAATTCAGACAGTTATGGTGAACGCTTTGTTAAGTGCGGATTGCTATGGTGGACCCGCATGACAAGTTGAACACCCGTGTAGCGTCGGTTGCAGCATGATCGTTCGTCATTTTCTCCAGTGGGTGCGCACGGCTTCGGCGGCGGATCGGGCCGATGCGACCGGCGCGTTGGCACGCGCCTACCTGTACTCCGATCTGACGTCCGACGACCGCATCGCCGCCGAGGGCGCGATGATCATGCTGCTCGACGATGCCTCGCCGCTGGTGCGTCGCGCCCTCGCCGAAGCGCTGGCGTCCGCCGCCGACGCGCCGCCGCCGGTGGTCCTGGCGCTCGCCGCCGACCAGCCGCAAATCGCAACCATCGTGATCGAGCGCTCTCCGCTGCTGATCGACGCCGATCTGGTCGACATGGTCGGGGCGGGCCATTCGCAGACCCAGACGGCGATCGCCCGGCGGGTCGACCTGCCGCGCTCGGTCGCCGCCGCGATCGCCGAGGTCGGCTCGGCCGAATCCTGTCTGATCCTGATCGAGAACGGGCGCGCCGAGATCGCGACCTTCTCGCTCGGCCGCATCGCCGAGCGTTTCGGACATCTCGC
The DNA here is from genome assembly GCA_049509935.1 of Xanthobacteraceae bacterium. Taxonomy (GTDB): domain Bacteria; phylum Pseudomonadota; class Alphaproteobacteria; order Rhizobiales; family Xanthobacteraceae; genus AP-16. Next base: position 7,739 of record JBEKZK010000096.1, read on the forward strand.
GGCGGTCCGCGAGGCGCTGTTCGCGCGCAGCGACCTGCCGGCCGCGATCCGTCAGGCGCTGGTGGTGAAGCTGTCCGAGACGTTGGCCGGCTTCGTGGTGTCTCGCGCCTGGCTCGAGAAGAGCCGCGCCGAGCGTATCGCCAAGGAAGCCTGCGAAAAGGCGACGGTCACGCTGGCCGGAGTCGCCGGATCGACCGAGGTGCGGCCTCTGGTTCGTCACTTGCGCGAAAGCGGGCAGTTGACCGCCGGCCTCGTGCTCCGCGCGCTGCTTTCGGGTCACGTCCTGCTGTTCGAGGAAGCGCTGGCCGAGTTGTCCGGCCTGCCGCTTAGTCGCGTCGCCTCGCTGGTGCACGACCGCCGCGGCGCCGGATTGCGGGCGCTCTACGACAAGGCCGGACTGCCGGACTCGATGTATCCGGCCGTTCGCACCGCCCTCCAGACCATGCAGGAGGTCGGGTTCGTCGCCGACATCGGCGGCGCCACGCGCCTCAAGCGGCGCATGATCGAGCGGGTGCTGACCGCCTGCGAAACGGTCGCGTCGAGCGAGATCGAGCCACTTCTCATGCTGCTGCGCCGGTTCGCGACCGAAGCGGCGCGCGAGGAAGCGCGACTGTTTTGCGACGATCTCGTGGCGGCGTGAGCTTCAGTGCAACAGGCATTTGGCAGGGTGGACTAAAGGCGCTTTCGCCCGTCTTCGCGGGCTGTCGGCGCGTCTTCGCGCCGTGCCCACCGGCGGCGCCGAAGGTGGGTGCGTTGCGCCGCCCACCCCGCGATCCGCGACGATCTCGTGGCGGCGTGAATTCGACGGTTCACCCGGCCGGGCCGGCCGGCGCGATCGGCGGCGCAAAAATGCTTTCCAGATAATCGGGCCGCTCGCGGTTCTCGTGGATCAGGAACTCGTCGGTGACCTGGCGCAGCCGCTGCCCGAGCCGCCGTGCCTTCTCCTCGGTGCTGCCCTGGGCGTTCTGGTGGACGATGGCGCGGATGGCGTCGACGTGCTGATTGATCAGGAGCAGGGGAATGCGCAGCAGGTCGGGCGTATGCTCGAGCAGGCGACACAGGCTGTCGGCAACCGGGGCGGCGGACGGATAGCCGAAAGTCTCGGCCTGGCCCCGGATGTCGTGGGCGGCGCGGTACAGGTCGTCGCAGGTGGCCTTTGACAATCCGCCCGCCTCGACCTCGCGCCGGGCGGCGTCGAGATGCGCGCAATCCTTCTCCATCCAGTCGGAGAATTCGCCGGAAAGATCGGCCAGCGCCTGCTCGGCGCGGGCGACCGGATCGATCGGGTCCGGTTCGTTCGCCGCAACGCGGACCACGGCCTTCTTCAGCTTGTTGGGCGGCAGGATGACTTCGTGGTCGGCGAAGGTCTTGACCGCCGCGGTATCCTTCATGGAGTTTGCCATGCCGTCTTCGTCCTTGCTGCGCGCCGATCAGATCTCGGCCTTCGCCTTGTCGAGCAAGCGGTGCTGCTTGATGATGTCGGCGTTGCCGCCCTTGCGCCGCTCCGAGCCCAGGTAGTTCGGATTGACGTTGCGTCGCCGGTCCGGCCCGAAATAGGACTTGGTGCGAATGAACGGGCGCGGATTGGCCACGATGTTGAGGACGCGCTGGTAGAGCGCCTTGGCGGAGATCGGCTTGGCGAGAAACTCGGTGACGCCGGCGTCGCGCGCAGCGATGACCCGCTTCTTCTCCGAATGTCCCGTCAGCATGATGATCGGCACATAGGGGTTGGAGTTGGCGTCGGGCTGGCGGATCATCTGCGTGAGCTCGAGACCGTCGAAGATCGGCATCGCCCAGTCGGTGATGACGATGTCGGGCGAATAGTGGGTGAAGGCCTCGAGGCCGGCGGCGCCGTCCTCGGCCTCGTAGACCTCGCGGGTGCCGAAGCCGTGCAGCAGCGTGCGCAGGATCCGGCGCATGTGCGCATTGTCGTCGGCGACTAGGAAGCGCAGCCGGTTGAAGTCGATGCGGATCATCTCGGTGCACCATGCGGGCAGGCTCGGGCGCAGCCTCGTTGCAAGGCCGCGGGCCTCGCGCACCGCAAGACGAACCTAAGATTGGATCGTTAATGAACGGTTTCGAAGGCGTCGACAAATGGCGCGCCGACCGCCGGCGGCCGCGCGACGACCTGCGATCGACGCGGGCTGCCCCGCGCGTGCCGGATCGGCTCCCTCAGTGGCCGAACTGCTCGCGCAGGATGCGCTCGTCGAGGCTGTGGCCGGGATCGAACAGCAGGTTCATCGCGGTGCGGTGGTCCATGGCGATGTCGACGCTGGACACCGAGCGCACCTCGTCGTGATCGGCGACCGCGGCGACCGGTCGCCTCTCGGCGTCGAGCACCTCGATGGTCACCCGTACGGTGTCGTGCAGCAGCACGCCGCCGCGCCAGCGGCGCGGGCGGAACGGGCTGATCGGCGTCAAGGCGAGCAGCGGCGCGTTGAGCGGGATGATCGGCCCCTGGACCGACAGGTTGTAGGCGGTCGAGCCGGCCGGGGTCGCCACCAGCACGCCATCGGCGATCAGCTCGGCCAGCCGCTCG
>JBEKZK010000960.1:0-3434 GCA_049509935.1 Xanthobacteraceae bacterium
AAGACGTGGTCCTCCAGCACGGGGCTGTAGGGTATCGGCACCTGCAGGGCGCAGACCCGCTTCACCGGGGCCCGGAGCCGCGCGAACGTCGGCGCATCCTCGGTGGCGACGGCTGCGACCTCCGCGGAGAATCCGGCCGTCGGCCCCGCCTCGTCGGCGATGACGAGGCGGCCGGTCTTCTGCACCGAGTGGCGGATCGTCTCCTTGTCCAGCGGCACCAGCGTGCGCGGATCGACGACCTCGACCGAGATGCCCTCCCGGGCGAGCTCCTCGGCCACGGCGAGCGTCTCGTGCACCAGCCAGGCGAGGGCGACGACCGTCACGTCGCTGCCCTGGCGCTTGATGTCGGCCTTGCCGAGCGGGATCGTGTAGTCCTCCGCCGGCACCGGCCCCTTGCGCGTCATCAGGCGGTTCGACTCGAAGGAGATGACCGGATTGTTGTCGCGGATCGCGGTCTTCAGGAGCCCTTTCATGTCGTAGGGCGTCGAGGGCAGGAAAATCTTCAGGCCGGCCAGATTCATGAACATCGAGTATGGGCACTGCGCGTGTTGTGCGGCGAGCCGCGTGCCGCCCCCGACCGCCGCCCGATAGAGGATCGGAAAAGTCCGCTGACCGCCGAACATGTAGTGGATCTTCGACGCCTGATTGACGATCTGATCCATGGCGACGAAGGCGAAGGTCACCTGCCGCCAGTCGACGATGGGGCGGAAGCCGCAGCCGGCCGCGCCGATGGCCATGCCGGTCAACGCCGCTTCCGCGATCGGCGTCGCCTTGATCCGCTGCTCGCCGAACTCCTCGATCAGCGCCAAGATCGGATCGGTCGACATGTAGAAGATTTTTGCATCGCGCCGCATCTCCTCGGCGACCGCCTCGACTGCGGCCTCGTTGTAGGTCAGCTCGCGCATCGCCTCGTCCTCGGATCAATCTGAAAAGACGTCGTCGGTTGCCTGCTCGGCCAGCGGGAACGGGCTCGCCTCGGCGAAGGCGACGGCGATCTCGACGGTGCCCATGACCTCGCGATCCATGGCCTGCAGCACGTCGTCGTCGAGGATCCCCTGGCCCTTCATCCGTTGTGCGAGCCGGGCGATCGGGTCCTGTCGTTTCCACGCTTCGAGCTCCGCCTTGTCGCGCGGATCGGGCTGCTCCTTGCGCTCGGTGTGGGCGTGCCAGCGGTAGGTCTTGCACTCGATGAGCGTCGGGCCGGCGCCCGACCGCGCCCGCTCAACGGCGCGATCTGCTGCCTGGTAGACCGCGAAGATGTCGTTGCCGTCGACCGCGACGCCCGGAATGCCGTAGCCGGCCGCACAGGCCGCAACATCAGGCAGCGCCCGGGTCGCGGCGGCCGAGGTCTGCGCCGCGTAGAGATTGTTCTCGCAGACGTACAGCATCGGCAGCTTCCAGGTCGCCGCGATATTGAGGCACTCGTGGAACGGCCCTGCGTTCGCCGCGCCATCGCCGAAGAACGACACCGCGACGCCTTCCTGGCCTTCCATCTGCGCCGCGAGGCCGGCGCCTGTGACGATCGCGATGCCGCCGGCGACGATCCCATTGGCGCCGAGCATGCCGATGCCGAAGTCGGCGATGTGCATGGAGCCGCCCTTGCCTTTGCAGTAGCCGGTCTGGCGCCCATAGAGCTCGGCCATCATGCGATCGAGATCGGCCCCCTTGGCGATGCAGTGGCCGTGGCCGCGATGCGTCGAGATGATCCGGTCGTCGCGATCGAGCGCCGTGCAGACGCCGACGGCGACCGCCTCCTCGCCGACATAGCTGTGCACGACGCCATAGCCATAGATCTTGCCGGCACGGTAGTCGGCCGAGGCGCGCTCCTCGAACCGGCGGATCGTGAGCATCTGGCGCAGCATCTCGCGCTGCGTATCGGGCGCAAGGTTCATGGGTGTGGTCCGCTCGTAGCCCGGATGGAGCGAAGCGCAATCCGGGTGGGGCCGTGAAAAACCGCGGGGCCGTTCCCGCATTTCGCTTCGCTCCATGCGGGCTATAGGCCGGCTGCGGGTCCGGCAACTTTCCGTATCCTGGCGCAAATCCGATGGGCCTGCCAAGATCGCGTCCAAACGGTGATCGCAGGGGAGGAATGCACATGCGCTTTACGGATCGAGGCGTGCTGGTGACCGGCGCCGCCAGCGGCATCGGCGAGCAGGTCGCCCACGCGATGGGCCGCGAAGGCGCCGTGGTGGCGGCAGCCGACTGCAATGCCGAGGGCGCCGAGCGGGTCGCGGCGGCGGTGCGCCAGGCCGGCGGACGGGCGCGCGCCTTCGCGCTCGACGTGACCGACGCGGAGGCGGTCGCGGGCTTCGTCGATGCGGCGAGCCACGAGCTCGGCCGGCTCGACGTGCTCGTCAACTCGGCGGGGGTGCGCGAGATCGTCTCCGTGCTCGATCTGTCGCTCGAGGAATGGCAGCGGGTCATGGGCATCAACGCTACCGGCACGTTTCTGTGCTCGCAGGCGTTTGCCCGCGCCGTCATCGCCCGCGGCGGCACGGCCGCGATCGTCAATCTCGCCTCCACGCTCGGCGTCGTGGCGTCGCCGAACCGTGCCGCCTATACGGCCTCCAAGCACGCCGTCGTCGGGCTCACCAAGCAGATGGCCATGGAGCTCGGCGAGAAGGGCATTCGCGTCAATGCGGTCGGGCCGGGCGTCATCCGCACCGCCATGACCGAGCATTACTTCGACGATTCCGCATACGCGCAGCGGATCAAGAGCCTGCATGCGCTGGCGCGCTGGGGCGAGCCCGACGAGGTCGCCAAGGCGATCCTGTTTCTCGCCTCCGACGAGGCGAGCTTTTGCACCGGCACGATCCTGATGGTCGACGGCGGCTGGACCGCCGGCAAGGCGCTGTGATCGGAGAATCACGGCGCCGCGCACGGTTGCTTTTCCAGCGCAGTCGGAAGTTCGCGCTTCCCCTCGGCGCGCTTTTACGGTACACCTTAAAATATGCCCAGGTCACTCACGGAACAGCGAAAGAAACGTGGACGCCCGGCGACCGGGCGAGCGCGCCTCGTGACCGCGCGGCTGCCCGACGAGCTGGTGACGAGGATCGAGGCCTGGGCCGCTCGGGAAGGCGACACGAGATCAACCGCGATCCGCCGGCTGGTCGAGGTCGGATTGGGCGCCAGCACCAGGGCACAGCGAACCGCAAAGTCCGTATTGAAGGCCTCCGACATGGCAGCCCAGCAAATCGACAGGCTGGCCGATACGTCGGCGACTGCCGAAGAGCGGCATGAGAGGAAACGGCGGCTCATCAAAGGTCCGAAGGAGTTCAGGGATATTCGCAGCGATCACCCGAGACCGAAGAAATGATCACGCCGCACCGATTGAGCAGGCGCGCTCGCCGCGAAGCAGCCACCCGGCCCGCTGCCGCCGGCCTCAGAAGCAGCTGACCCTCGCCTCGACCTCGGTGCAGGTGGCCCGCAGCATA
>JBEKZK010000961.1:0-3074 GCA_049509935.1 Xanthobacteraceae bacterium
TGCGTCGCGCCGCCTCGGGAGCCGCGGTCGCCGATCGTGGCACCGTGCGCCTGACGGCGAGCGAGATCATCGGATGTGAGGTGCTGCCGTCGATCCTGGCGGCCTTCCGGCGCGAGCATCCGGGCATCGCGCTCGAGCTCGCGCTCGACAATCGGAATCAGGATCTGCTGCGACGCGACGCCGACATCGCGGTCCGCATGGTACGACCCACCCAGACCGTGCTGGTGGCGCGCCGGATCGGCAAGATCACGATCGGCCTCTATGCGCACCGCGACTATGTGGCGACGTTCGGAACGCCGAAATCGATCGCCGACCTCGAGGGGCACTGCATGATCGGGTTCGACCGGGACGATCGCTCGTTTCGCTCGGTCGGCTCGATTGCCCGGCAGATCACCCGGGAGAGCTTCGGCTTTCGCTGCGACAGCGATCCGGCGCAGCTCGCCGCCCTGAAGGCCGGGGTGGGAATCGCCGGGTGCCAGGTGAACCTTGCGGTGCGGCTGCCGGAGCTCGTGCCGGTTCTTCCCAGGGTGGTGCAGTTCGCGCTGGAAATGTGGATCGTCATGCACGAGGATCTCAAGGCGACGCGCCGGGTCCGTTTGTTGTTCGATCATCTGGCCGATGGCCTTGCCGCCTACATCAGAGGCGATCCGGAATTCCTTCGGTCGAGCCCCCGAGAGAGGACTGTGTGACACATCTCGAACGGTGGTGGGACCGGGTATCGGCGCGGCCGACGGCACGCGCCTGACACTGGCAGCGGGCGATCGGCCTTCCGGAACGGCACGCGCCCATCGCCGGGTCCACGCCGTTCGTTGGGTCATGCGCGATCCAACCGAGCCGCGATGGCGCAATTGCGTGGATCTTCTTTTCCGTTCCGACGACGGCATTCAACGGCAATGACATCGCAGCCGACGGATATGATAGAATCGAATCCGTGGAGATGATTCATGATGATCTCAGGGAGGACTGACACCGTGCGCAAACCATCGAGGCCGGGCGAGACCCGGATCGACCGCAGATCGGCGCTGACGCTGGGCGTCGCCGCAACCGCGGCCCTCGCCGCCGTCGGCGGCGCGCGCGCCGAAGGCAAGGGCGAGGTCAAGATTACGGTGCTCTACGGGACGCCAAAAAGCCCGGACGACTTCGAGAAGTACTATCTGGGCACGCACATGCCCATGGTCTACAAGATCTCCGGGATCAAGCGCACCGAATTGGCCAAATGCATTTCGCCCCCGGGCGCTCCGCCGCCGCCGTTCTATCGCGTGACCGAGTTGTGGTTCGACAGCCCGGAGGCGATGCAGAAGGTGATGGCGACGCCCGAAATGAAGAAGGTCGGCGAGGACGTGCCGAACTTCGCCAGCGGCGGTGCCACGATCCTGGTCTCCATCGTCGAGTAGCGGCGATCGGTCCGTTCAACATCGATGGCCCCGACCGGCAAGCCGGTCGGAGCCATTTTCCGATAGAGCCGCATCCTCGTCCTGCGGACTGTCCGGCGCCGAAACTGCAGGCGCAGTTCCGAACGGACTAACCTTTTAGCTGTTGTCTCACGTCGATGCAGGCAACACCTCGCCGCGTTGATCTGCACTATTGGCCCTCGACCGCAAACGAGCGGAATTTCGTATATTTGTCGACGACCTTCCGGAGTGCGGCGTATCTCAATCACCGGCTTCGCTCCTGTGGCGCCCGCTCCCCCGATGGCCACGAAGCGGCCGCCGGCCGCCTTGATGATGGCCTGCGCCTGCGGCGCGAACTCCTTGGCGTAGGCATCCGGGTCCGCCGCGTCGATTTCCACGACATAGTAGATCGGCGGTTTGGCCTGGGCGTGGAGGCCGTGAACCGCCGCAGCACCAAGTCCGCAGCCTGCGAGGATCGCCAGTGTCAGCGTGTATCGCGTCTTCATGGACTCTCTCCCTGTGAGACGATGTCGAGAATCTCCGGCATCGACCGAAGCGTCTTCGGTCGTCTTATGTATGTCGACCGTCATATTATGAAGGTCGACATACCGAGTTGCAAGCGCTATTTTTTGACATGGCAAAAGCTCCTGATCCCAAAGAGAAAACATTGTTGGCCGCGGCGAGATTGTTTCGCCGCCAGGGCTATCACGCGACCGCGCTTCACGACATTCTCGCCCTGGGAGGCTCTCCGCGCGGCTCGCTCTATTTCCGTTTTGCGATCAGACCATCGAGGTCCGGAACCTGATCGGTCTTGCCTGTTTCACGCCGGCGATGTCGGCGTAGCCGATCTGCCCCAGGCAACGGCTCGCCTCGTCGATGAGCAGGCCGATCGCCGCCTTGGCGCCCGGGATGCCGAGCGCGCCGACCGCGTACATCATGGCGCGGCCGACCAGCACGAAGTCGGCGCCGGCGGCGAGCGCCTTGACGATGTGCTCGCCGGAGCGCACGCCGCTGTCGACGATCAGCGGGTAGGCCGGTCCGACGGCGCCGCGGATTTCGGGCAGGAGGTCGACCGTCGATGGTCCGGATTCCAGCTGCCGGCCGCCGTGGTTGGAGATCACCACCGCGTCACAGCCGAGATCGCGCGTCTGCACGGCGTCATCGGCGCTCATCAGCCCCTTGACGACGAGGCGGCGCGGCCAGCGGTCGCGCAGCTTCCTCAGCTCGGCCCAGTCGAACTGTCCGCGGATCTGCGACTGCATGAAGGCCGCAATCGACTCGCCTCCGGCGGACGGCGCATAGCGCTCGATGGTGGCGAAGCGCGGCCGTCCGGCGGCGAGCGTGCGCCATGACCAGCCCGGATGGGTCACGAGCTCGTAGGCCACACGCGGCGTGATGCGGAACGGCATGGCGAATTTGTTGCGCAGGTCGCGCAGCCGCCGTGCCGGAACCGGGATGTCGACAGTCACCAGCAGCACGTCGTAGCCGGCGCGGTCGGCGCGATCGACCAGGTCGGCGACGTCCGCTGCCACGCCCGACACGTAGAGCTGGAACCAGGCATTTCCCTTGCCGATCTCGGCGATGCGCTCGAGCGAGGTGGTGCCGGCGGTCGACAGCGTATAGGGGATATCGGCGGCAAGCGCGGCGCGCGCGATCGCCTCGTCGCCGTTCGGGCACATCAGG
>JBEKZK010000962.1:0-2851 GCA_049509935.1 Xanthobacteraceae bacterium
GTCCTGGTCAATGCGCGAGTCACCCGAGGCCAAAAAGCCGGCGCGGTCCCTTCAAAATTGACTTGGACTTATACAGCTTCAGCTCGACGAAGTCGAGGTAAGGCGGAAGCCTCGGGCGCCTCCGCCGTCCCGCGGCGGGAGCGCCCGCCGCGTAGCAGCAGTAAGGAAATGATGCGGTGGGGATCGACGCCCTCGATCCCCACCGATGCGCACGTCGCGCGCCTGCAGGTCAGCGAGCAGGCTCGCGATGTGCGGCTCGGCCAGCGCCGGCCCGGACAGGTCCAGCACCTCCGGCGCCTGCGATCGACCTTCGCGTGCGCGTTGATATTTTCGCGGCGCCGTGCGCGGGTCGATTGCCGTCAGAAGCGATAGTTCATTCCCACGCGCCCGATGTTCTCGTGCAGGTGCGTGCTGATCGTGGCCGGGCGGGCGAAGGCCACGGAGTTGAACGTGGCGTTGGGGAGGTCGACGTACAGATACTCGACCTTGCCGGTCCAGTTTCCCCACAGCGCCGTCTCGACGCCGCCGCCGGCCGTCCAGCCGACCTTGGTGGTGTTCGTGTTGGCGGTGGCCACCATGCCGGCATTGTTGAAAGTGTCCACGCTCTTCACGTCGCCATATGCCAAACCGCCGGTCGCATAGACGAGCCAGCGATCGACCGGGCTGTATCCGATGCGTCCACGCGCCGTGCCGAACCACGGCAGACTGTCGGTCTGCACGGTCGTCACGCCCGCGGCGGCGGACGTCGAGGTCCCTTTCTGGCTCGATCCCTCGAAGTCGGCTTCCACGCCGAACACCCAGTTGGTATATTGATAATTGTATCCGATCTGGCCGCCGCCGATCACGCCGTTGGCGTTGGTCTTGCGCGTTGTCGTGGTGGCGAGCACCGTCGACGAGTCGGAGAAGCTTGCAAAGCCTCCGCCGATGTTGCCGCCGACATAGAACCCCGTCCAGTTGTAGCCGACTGGCGCAGCGACGGGTGCCGCCTTGTAGACCGGCTGCGGAAGGTCGGCCGCGCGGACTGGCGCTGCCAGCGTGACGACCAACAACGCAGTCGATGCTACGCCTAGCTCTCTCATTTCCAACTCCTCGAATTGCTGGGTTTGACGTTCAGCCGCCGAAAGCGGCAGTTACCGGGAAGTCGCCCGAAACAAGGCGTCGCTCGCAGTCCACCGTTCGATCAATGCCGCTTTCCAGTTGACGACGGTGCGGTCTGTAGCAACCCGATCATTACAAGTCTGTAACCTCGACGACACATGCGCCATAACACCGCATTCAGACACGGGCTCCATGCCGCCTTTTGGAAGATGATGCGCGAAGCGCAAGTTGGCCATATTAATGTCCGGATAATTTCCGATATCGGAACATTCGATGGCGTCCGTCATTCTCTGGTCGCAACTTCGATGCCGGCTGCTCGCAATCGCGCCATCTGCTGCCTCGCGCGGCGCCATGCCGCAGTAGCCTGCGGCGATGCCGCGACTGCGTTCACGCCCGGCGACGCCAATCCGACGGCGGCACCCCCACCATTTTCTTGAAGGCGCGGCTGAATGCGGCCTCTGATGCGTAACCGATCTCCGCCGCAACGGTCGCAATGCTGGTGTTGCTGCCGTTGAGACGTCGTGACGCAATCTGCATCCGCCATCTGGCGAGGTACTGCATCGGCGGCATGCCGACGAGATCGGCGAAGCGCTCGGCGAGTACCGAGCGCGACAGCCCGACCTCCTTCCCGAGCTTCTCGATCGTCCAATCTTGCTCCGGCTTCGCGTGCAGGAGCGACAGTGCCCTGCCGACGAAGGGATCGCGCAAGCCGGCGAGCCACCCCGCCTGTTCGGCGGGCATATTCGCCAGATGCCGACGAACGACCTCGATGAACATCAGCTCGCTCAGCCTGGCCAGCACGCTCTCACCGCCGGCACGCCTGTCGGCCGATTCCATCGTTGCGAGGCGGATGAACTGGCCGAGCCACGGCGTCTCGTCGTCCTGGGAGTCGCGTGCCGTGATGACCGGCGGCAGATTATCGAGAAGAGGATTGAACGGGTGGGCGTCGCAGGCGAGATAGCCGCACACCAGCCTGGCCGAAATCGGCCCCTCGTCGCCGAGGCTCACGGCGAACGGCAACTGGCTGGCGGTGGCGGCATGGAGCGCCGCCATCGGAACCGGGTCGGCGCGCATGCCCGGACTGCTCGACAAGACGTGCGGATCGCATTTGGTAAACACGATCACCTCGCCCGCCCCGATCGGGATCGGCTCCTCATCGACGATGTTGGCGAAGCAACGGCCCTCGGTCAGCACATGATAGGCGATCAAATGTCCGGCACCCGGCAGAATCTTCGGCAGGATCGACTCCCTGCGAGGCGATTCGGCGACCCACGGCGCTTTGGCCGCGACATCGAAGAATGCCGCGCCGGTGAGGCGCACCGTTTTCAGGACATCGGATAAGGCATCAGTCGTCATTGCGCGCATCCCGACGCCCGAGCATCTGATGCGGACGCCTGAGAAGCAGAATGTGAAGTTCCGGCGCAATGTCAAGCATGGGGCGCCGAGAAGCGGGGACGCGAAGTTCCGACGTCATGTCAAGGATTACGGACGCCTGGTCATTCGTTCCCACGCTCGATCGGCCTAGGTTCACCCAGCGTTTGCGCATTCACGCTGTGGCCGGTGCCTTTCAACCGGCCACCGCGGTGCGCCAAACCGGAACGACAGAGGATCGAGAAAATGACCATTCGAACAGCTACGCCCGCCACTGTCGACTTCGCAGCCATCAAGGCGCGACAGCGGATGGCCTGGGCCTCCGGCGACTATGCAGCCGTCGGAATGACACTGCAGATCGTCGGCGAGACACTCTGCGAGG
>JBEKZK010000963.1:0-2691 GCA_049509935.1 Xanthobacteraceae bacterium
GCGCGCCGCGATCTTCAGCACCACCTCGCGGCTCTGCATCGCCGCGGGGCGCCGCCGCGGGCCGTACATCGCCTCGGCGCCGAGCACCTCGATCGAGGTCTCGGCGAAATCGGCAAAGCCGGCGGCGGCGAGCAGCCGCCGCACCCGCGTCAGGATGGCCTCGCCGACGCGCTCGGCTTTTGTGGCGGCGTCGTGCCCGCCGATGGTGACGGTACCGATGACCCGATAGCCGTCGTGCCAGGTCGCGCTCACCTTCAGGGTCGGCGTCGGCGTGCGGCCGCGGGCGCCGCCGACGCGCACGCGATCGGGAGCAACCGACGACAGCGTCACCTGGCGAAAATCGCAGATCACGTCGGGCAGCATATAAGATGCCGGATCGCCGATCTCGTAGAGCATCTGCTCGCCGACCGAGAGCGGGGTGACGAGGCCGCCGGTGCCGTCGGGCTTGCAGATCTCGAAGGTCCCGTCGGCCGCGCATTCGGCGATCGGCAGGCCCATGTCGTCCCAGCCCGGGACATCCCGCCAGTCGGTGAACAGGCCGCCGGTGGCCTGCGCGGCGCATTCGAGCAGATGGCCGGCGAGGCTGCCCTGGGCGAGGCGATCATGGTCGGTCCACGCCCAGCCGAACGCATGCACCAGCGGCCCGAGCACGACCGCCGAATCGACGCAGCGCCCGGTGATCACGACGTCGGCGCCGCGGTCGAGCGCCGCCGCGATCGGCTGCGCGCCCAGATAGGCGTTCACGGTCGTCAGCTGCGCCGGCATGGCGGCGCCGGAAAACATCTCGACGGTGCCGTGGCCGCGGATCTCCTCGACGCGGTCGGACAGATCATCGCCGGTGACCACCGCGATGCGCAGCGGCACGCCGGCCTGCCCGGCGGCGCGGCGCAGCGCGGCGGCCGCTGCCTGCGGGTTGAGGCCGCCGGCGTTGGAGACGACGCGGATGTTTCTTCGCCTGATCTCAGGCAGATGCGGCGCGATCGCGGCGACGAAGTCCGGCACGTGTCCGAGCTCAGGTCTTCGCGCCCGCGCGCGGGCGAGCAGCGACATGGTGATCTCGGCCAGATAGTCGAACACCAGATAGTCGAGCCCGCCGGCGGACAGGAGCTGCCCGACGCCCGCGAGGCTGTCGCCCCAGAAGGCGCCGGCGCAGCCGATCCGTACGGTCGGGCTCATTGGCTACAGCGCTTCCCGGTCATAGTGAACCACTTCGCCCGGACATGATTCTTTGCTGGCGCATGTCCTTGATCGGCGAACCGGGTCCACTTCGCCGGGACATGCGCTCGAACCGGGTCCACTTCGCCGGGACATGCGCTACCGCCCGGGCCACACCGGCGCGCGCTTTTCGTTGAAGGCGCGAAAGCCCTCGCGGGCGTCCTCGGTCTGCGCCAGCTGCGGCAGCACCCGCTGGGCATATTCGAGCGCAGCCTCGACCGGCAGCCCGTCGATGGTCGCCAGCGCCCGGCGCCCGACGCTGATCGCAGTCGGCGAGCCGGCGGCGATCGAGGCCACCAGCGCGTCGACCTTGGCGTCGAGCTCGGCGCGCGGCACCACGTGATTGATCATGCCGTGGGCCAGCGCCTCGCCGGCCGATATCGGCTCGCCGGTCACGCACAGCTCGATGAGCTTGCGCCGCGGCACGGTGCGCAGCATCAGCGGCAGGATCATCAGCGGAAACAGGCCGACCCGCACCTCGGGCGTGCCCAGCCGCGCGTGCTCGGCGACGATGGCGAAGTCGCAGGCGCAGACCAGGCCGAAGCCGCCGGCGAGCGCGTGACCGTTGACCCGGGCGATCACCGGGACGGGCGCATCGATGATTGTGTGAAACAGCCTCACCACCGGGTTGTCGCGCTCCGCCGGATCGATGCGGAACGGATCGCCGTCGGCGTCGGGCTTCATGTCGCCGCCGGCGCAGAACGCCCTGTCGCCGGCGCCGGTGATCACCACGGCGCGGATGCCGGGCTCCTCCGCGGCTCCGGCGATGCCGTCGCGCAAGCCATTGAGCACCGCCGCATTGAGCGCGTTGCGGCGGTCCTCGCGGTCGATGGTAAGCCACAAAGCCGCGCCCCGCCGCTCGCTGCGCACCTCCGGCATGGCGTTCTCCCATAGTGAGTTGGATTCATTTTGCCCGAGGTTAGAGCAGCCGTGGCAGAATGACAACGCAGCGCCGAGGCGCCAATGACGCGCGATGACGACCGACGCGCCGGGAGGACACCGATGACCGACAGGGACCTGGTGCTGGTGACGTTCGCGGACGGCATCGCCAACGTGACGCTCAACCGGCCGGCGCGGCTCAATGCGCTCGACCTCGCGCTTGCCGAGAGGCTGGTGCGGATCCTCGACCAGATCGAGCGCGATCCCGCTGTCCGCGCCGTGACCCTGACGGGCTCCGGCCGGGCCTTCATGGCGGGCGGCGACGTCACCGAGTTCCACAAGGCCGGCGAACGGGCGCCCGATGTGGTCACCCGGCTGATCGCGCTGTTTCATCAGGCGATCCGCTGCATCCGGCGGATGCCGGCGCCAGTGATCGCCGGCGTGCACGGCGCGGTTGCCGGCGGCGGGCTCGGCCTCGCGCTCGCCGCCGACCTCGTCATCGCGGCGTCGGATGCGACTTTCGTGCCGGCCTACACCAGGCTCGGTACCAATCCGGACGGCGGCACCACCTGGTCGGTGACGCGGCTGATCGGCGCG
>JBEKZK010000097.1:0-10264 GCA_049509935.1 Xanthobacteraceae bacterium
TGCGCTCGACGTCGTCGACCGGCCCGAAGTCCCCGCGGCGGACCAGGAATCCGAAGACGTCGCGGATCGATGCGCCCGGATAGGCGACATCCGGGGTGTACCGATGAAACTCCATGATGCGATTGTTGAGGAACCTGACGCGGGCGTCCTTGTCGAGCAGCATCACGCCGTCGATCATGTTGTTGAGCACGGTGTGCATCTCGACGTGCATGTGCTCGACATTGCGGTGGGCAGCCGCGGCCTCGGCCTTGGCGAGCGCGAGCTCGCGCTCGCGCTGCCTGGCCTCGGTGATGTCGGTGGTGGTCCCCACCATGCGGTAGGCGGGCCCGGTCCCGTGGTGCAGCGCGATGCCGTGCTGACGGGCCCATCGCCAGTTGCCGTCGTCGGTGCGGTAGCGGAACTCGCATTCGAAGCGCGGCGTCTCGCCGCGCAGATGCGCCCGCATGGTACGCCAGTGCAGCGGCTTGTCGTCGGGATGGATGCGCTGGACCCATTCGGCCGGCGTGATCGGGCCGCTCGACGCGATGCCGAGGATGCCGGCGAGCGACGGCGAGACGTAGACCGTGCCGTCCGTGATGTTCCAGTCGAAGACGTTCTCGTTGAGCGCCTCGAGCGCGAGCGCGAAGCGCTCCTCGTTGAGCGCCGCCGTGCCCTCCGGGGACGGATCCTGGCGGCGCGCCGCGGCCGCCTCCGCCTTGACGGATTCCAGCGCCTGCTGGCGCTGGCGCTGCTCGGTGACGTCGCTGGTGGCGCCGACCAGGCGGCGGACGCGGCCATTGGCCCCGCGCACCGCGATCCCGTGCTGGCGCGCCCAGCGCCACATGCCGTCATTGGTGCGGAAGCGGTATTCGCACTGGAACCGTGGCGTCTCGCCCTTGAGGCAGGCGACCAGCGCGCGCCGGCGCACGGTGAGGTCGTCGGGATGGATGCGGTCGGTCCAGTCCTGCGGCGTCCGCAGCTGGTCCGCCGACAGGCCGAGCATGATGCGCAGCGACGGCGAGAAATAGGCCTGTCCGGTCTCGATGCTCCAGTCGTAGACGCCGTAGTTGATCGACTCCATCGCGAGCGTAAAGCGCTCTTCGGTGGGCGCGCGATCGTTGGAAACGGCGCGGCGCGGCGTGCGCCCCGCGGTGGTGGCCGAAGGAGAGGGGTTCGCCATGAGTGGTCGCTCCGACGCCGGAAGACGACCTCATTCTACCTGCATCTGGTTGTGCGGGTAGAGGTTTTTTGTTCTTCGTTGCGGGGCCGGCCGGCCGCCGCGGGCTGCAAAAACAAACCGGCCGGCGCGATGCGCCGGCCGGGTCCGTGACCGAAGAGGTGTTTCAGCCGCGCGTCATTGCGGGCAGAAGAACCGCGGACGGCCGTAGTGGACGGCGCCGAACTGGTCGACCCACTGGTTGCGTCCCCAGTAGCCGCCGGGGCAGGCCACCGGAGGCGGCGCGCCGTAGGCGGGGTAGACCACGTAGCCGGGCGCCGGTGCGTAGGCGGCGTAGGAATTGGCGATGGCGCCACCGATGATCGCGCCACCAAGGATGCCGAGGCCGACGGCGCAGCCGAAGCAGCGGGCGTCGGCAGGAGTAGGCGTCGCTACCGCCATGACGGCGATGGAGGCGGCCGCTGCGAGAGCAGTCAACGTCTTGGTCATTCTGATCGTCTCCTCGAGGGGGCGATCGGCATGCTACGGGACGCTTTTGCGTTTGCGCAAGCCCGGTTGCTCGCCGATCGCGGTATAGCTCACAGCCACTGTCCCGGAACGCGGGTTCGGGGACAAAAGCATAGCCACTTTGACCGAAATATGAACAGCCAGTTAATAAAGTATGAACAAGTTGTAATATTCCGATCGGAGCATGCTTTTGCGCGCGGCCGCAACATTGCAGGCGCGGGCACCATTACTTCGTCCGCTCGATGGCCGGCGAAAAATCTGTCGATTGTTGCGACCGGCGGTGTGAAACGGTTTGAGTCGGCGATGGCGCGCCGACATGATCGGACGATGGGTGCCGAGCAGCTCGATTTGTTCGAATTTGCCGCCCCGGGGGCCACGCCGTCCCCGGATGTCGACGCGCCGGTCGCCGAGACGCTCGACGACGCGACGCTGATCGCAGCGCTGCCCGATGCCGGGCTCGCCGGCGCGCCCGCGCTTGCCGCGGAAGCGGGACGGCGACGCCTTGCCGCAGCGGTTCCGGCGCTCGAGGTCCTGTGCCGCCGGCTGACCGGCTTTGGTCGCGATCGTCGCATCGCCGAGCAGGTGGCGGCGCTCGGCGCTCTCCTCGCGATCGACGGGCACCGGGCGGCCGACGCGGTGGCGCGGCTCATTGCCGGCGGAGCTTTTCTCGGCCCCACGCTCGCCGTGGCGGTCGAGACGGCCGCGCGGCTCAACGCCACGCTGCCACCCGCCACCGTGCTGGCGCTGCTCCGTCATCCGGAGCCGCAGGTTCGCGGCGCGGCCTGCCGCTGCGCGCGGCCGGGGGCCGGCGTCGCCGAAATCCTGATCGACCTCGCCGGCGATCTCAATCCCGATGTCTCGGCGGCGGCGACGTGCGCGCTCGGGCGCATGGGGCGGACCGAGGCGCGGCCGGCGCTCAGGCATCTCGTCCGTGCCCGCCCCTGCGCCGAGGTGATCGACGCACTTGCGGCGGTCGCCGACGAGGACGACATTGTTGTGCTCGCCCGGCTCGGTCGAGGCCGGCCCGACCTCGCGGCGGCGGTTATCGGCAGCCTCGACGGGATCGAGGGACCGCGGGCCGACAACGCCGCGCAGGCGTTGCGCCGCTGGTTGTCCGATCGCGGCGCGTTGCCTGAAACCGGAGGCTAGCGGATGGAGACGCGCACGTTCGGCCGGACCGGGATGCAGCTCTCGGTGCTCGGCTTCGGCTGCGGGGCGGTTGGTGGCCTGATGGTGCGCGGCGCTCCGGCCGATCAGGAACGCGCCGTCGCTCGCGCGCTCGATGCCGGGGTGAACTATTTCGACACGGCCGTGCAGTACGGCGACGGCGCGTCGGAGACCAATCTCGGTCGCGTGCTCGCAACCCTAAAGCCCGCCAAGGCGGTGATCGGAACCAAGGTGCGGATTCCGGCCGCCGACTTCGACGCTATCGCGCATGCCGTGACCGCCTCGCTGGAGGCAAGCCTGCGGCGGCTCGGTGTCGCGTGTGTCGACATCTTTCACCTGCACAATGCCGTCACCACGGCGGGCGGAGACGAGTCGCTGTCCGCCCAAACGGTTCTCGACGAGGTGGTGCCCGCATTCGAGCGGCTGCGCCGTGACGGCAAGACGCGCTTCCTCGGGCTGACGGCGATCGGCGATACGCCGGCGCTGCTGCGCCTGGTCGATGCACGCGTCTTCGACAGCGCCCAGGTCGTCTATAACATGCTGAACCCGTCGGCCTCCGCCGGGATCCCGGATAGCTATCCGGCGCAAAACTTTGCCCGGCTGTTCGATCACACCCGCGACGCCGGCGTCGGCGTGGTCGGCATCCGGGTACTCGCCGGCGGCGCGCTGTCCGGGTCGGCGGAACGTCATCCCGTCGCCAGCCCGCCGCCGGCGCCGATCGCGTCGGCGATGAGCTACGAGGCCGACATTGTCCGCGCCCGGCGCCTCAGCCCCCTGGTGGCGGAGGGGTTTGCCGCAAGCCTCACCGAGGCGGCGACGCGCTTCGCGATCTCTAACCCGGCCGTCGGCACCATCCTGGTCGGGATGGCGACGCCGCGCGAGTTCGAGGACGCGCTTGCGGCCGTGCTGAAGGGCCCGCTGCCGCAGCCGGCCCTGGACCGGTTGTCGGCGCTGCAGAAGGGGTTTGTCGGCGAGCCGCGGTGAGTGGCGCCAGCCGTCAGGTCACCAAAACATTCTTGAACTGCCACGGATCGCTCGGGTCGACATCCTCGGCGAACAGCTCGCCGCGGCCGTCGAGCGGCGTCCATTCGGTATAACGGCCGATCACCGGACCGAGATAGGGCCGCTGGATCTCCAGGCAGCGGCGGAAATCCATCTCGTCGGCCTCCACGATGCCGCGTTGCGGATTCTCCAGCATCCACACGATGCCGGCGAGAACCGCGGAGGTCACCTGGAGGCCGGTCGCGTTCTGATAGGGTGCAAGCCGCCGCGTCTCGTCGATGGAGAGTTGCGAGCCGAACCAGTAGGCATTTTTGGCGTGGCCGTAGAGCAGCACGCCGAGCTCGTCGATGCCGTCCACGATGTCGTGCTCGCTCAGGATGCGCCAGCGGTCCTGCGGCTTCCACTGGGCGCCGGCCATCTCGTCCAGCGACAGCACCGCGTCGTCGCACGGGTGATAGGCGTAGTGGCAGGTCGGGCGGTACACCACGCGGCCGTCCTCGCGTGCGGTGAAATAGTCGGCGATCGAGATCGACTCGTTGTGGGTGATCATCCAGCCGTGCTGCGCCTGCCTCGTCGGCGTCCACGAGCGCACCCGTGTGCCGGCGCCCGGCCGCTGCAGATAGATCGCCGCATCGCAGCCGAAGTCGTGACGACGGGCGCCCGGCGGCAGCGCCTTCTCGTGCGTGCCCCAGCCGAGCTCGGAGGGCTGCAGCCCCTCGGCGATGAAGCCCTCGACCGACCAGGTGTTGACGAACGTGCCGGGGGGCTTCGGGGCGCGGGCGCGCTGGGTGTCGCGCTCGGCGATGTGGATGCCCTTGACGCCGGCGCGGGACATCAGCCGCGCCCAGTCCTCGCGCGTCGCCGGCTCAACGTGGGCGAGGCCGATATCGCGCGCCACGTCGAGCAGCGCCTGCTTGACCATCCACGAGACCATGCCGGGATTGGCGCCGCAGCAGCTCACCGCCGTGATGCCGCCGGGCCGGCTGCGGCGCAGCGCGAGCACGCCTTCGCGCAGCGCATAGTTCGACCGCGCCGACACCGAGAGGCTGCGGTCGGTGTAGAGTCCCGGCCACGGCTCGACCACGGTATCGATGTAGAACGCGTCGACGTCCCTGGCCAACGCCATCAGGTCCACCGACGAGGTGTTGACCGAGAGGTTCACCATCATGCCGCGGCCCGGACCCGCGGTAAGCAGCGGCGCCAGCAGCTCGCGGTAGTTCTCCCTGGTCACCGCCGTGTGGATGAAGCGGAGCCCGCGCTCGTCGAGCAGCGCGCGATCGCCGTCCTCCGGGGCAACGACGCAGAATCTGTCGCGATCGAAGCCGATGTGGCGCTCGATCAGCGGCAGGGTGCCCTTGCCGATCGAGCCGAAGCCGATCATCACGATCGGGCCGTCGAAACGGGCATGCACCGGAACGCTTTCGCTGACGTGGGTCACGACGTTCATGGGGAGGCTCCCAGGCCGAAATTGAACAGCTCGCCCCGCACGCGGCGAAACGGCGCACTGATCGGGGGTCGACTCACCCCCATTGTCGCACGCGGGAGTGCCGCGGATATGACGGGTCTTCAGCGGTGAAGAGCCGCGCCGCCGCGCAGCACCCGGCTCACCGCGGACGTCTGCTCACGTCCCCTGTCCGCGCAGCAGCTCGCTCACCGCCACCCGCCGGGGGCGGAACGCCTCGCGCAGCACCGGCACGCAGGCCTCGGGCTTGGCGTTGCCGCACATGAACACGTCGAGCGCCGCGTAGCTGGCCTCCGGCCACGAGTGGATGGAGATGTGGCTTTCGGCCAGCACCGCCACGCCGGACACCCCGCCGTTCGGCTCGAAGTGGTGCAGATGGAGGTGCAGGAGCGTGGCGCCGGCGGCGCTGACGCAGCGCCGCAACGTCTCCTCGATGTGGTCGATATCGTCGAGCCGATGGGCATCGTAGAGATCGATGATGAGATGCGCGCCGGCGCAGCGCACCCCGTTCCTCACCACGAAATGATCATTGCGCTGCTCGGCGTCGGCTGCGCTCGGCGGTTCGATCGCCTCCACCTGAACGGCCGGCGCAGCGCCGACCGAACGGTCGGGGCTCACCTTGAAGCGGGCGTCGACACGGGCGTGCTGCGGCCTGTTCCTGGTCTTCCGGGCAATTGCGGTCATGTCGTGCTCCCATTCGAAGGTGGAACGGCTCACGCCGCACGCGGTGCGACAGCGGGCTGACCGCCGGTGACGCCGGCGATCAGGGCCGCCAAATCCGGCCTGGGTGCGGGCCGGCCGCTGGCGCCGATCAGGCCACGTGCGCCGTCGAGTGCGCCGGGCTCGAGCTCGCAGGCGAGCAGGCGCGCGCGCTCGTGCGGCCCGGGCATCCACAGCTCCGTGGTGGTGTGGCTGGAGAAGCCGAACCGCGCGTAGCGGCTGGCGTCGCCGACCAGCAGGACGGCGGCATGACCGAGGCGGCGCGCCTCGCTCAGGCCGAGGCGGACCAGCGAGCCCCCGATCCCGCGCGTGCGAACATCGCCGTCGACCGCCAGTGGCCCGAGCAGCAGCGCCGGCCGGCCCGCGCCGGCCACGATGTCCCACAGCCGCACCGTGCCGACGACGCGGCCACTCAGGCAGGCGACGAACGACAGCCCGACCGCCGGCAGCCGTCCTTCCCGCAGACGCTCCGCGGTCTTGCTGAAGCGGCCGTCGCCGAAGGCGCGATCGAGCAGGGCTTCGCGTGCCGCGACGTCGGCGATGCTCTCGTGACGGATCATGACCATGGCAGTGCCCTCCCGCCTCGTCTCGAGGCGTCGTCGGTCCGGAAGTGACGGTTAACGGAGCCGGCTCGCGCCGGTTCCAGGCATTCACAAAGAGCGACCGCAACGGCCGCTTCAGATGTGATAGGTCTTCAGCGGCGGAAAGCCGTTGAAGGCGACCGACGAATAGGTGGCCGTGTAGGCGCCGGTGCCCTCGATCAGCACCTTGTCGCCGATCTCCAGGCTGACCGGCAGCTCGTAGGGCCGCTTCTCGTAGAGCACGTCCGCCGAATCGCAGGTCGGCCCGGCCAGCACGCAGGGCGCCGAGACGTCGCCGTCGCGCGGCGTGCGGATCGGGTAGCGGATCGACTCATCCATCGTCTCGGCGAGCCCGCCGAACTTTCCGATGTCGAGATAGACCCAGCGCACCTTGTCGGTTTCGCTCTTGCGCGAGACCAGCACCACCTCGGCCTCGATCACCCCGGCATTGCCGACCATGCCGCGGCCCGGCTCGATGAAGGTCTCCGGGATGCGGTTGCCGAAATGCCGGCGCAGCGCCCGGAAGATCGAGCGGCCGTAGGATTCCACCGCCGGAACCTCCTTGAGGTACCGGGTCGGAAACCCGCCGCCGAGATTGACCATGTGGAGCGCGATGCCGCGCTCCGCGCAGGCGCGGAAGATCGCCGCGGCGGTCTTCAGCGCCTCGTCCCAGGCGACCGTGCGGCGCTGCTGCGAGCCGACGTGGAACGACACGCCGACCGCTTCGAGGCCGAGCCGGTGGGCGTGCTCGAGCACATCCGCCGCCATCTCGGGATCGCAGCCGAACTTGCGCGACAGCGGCCACTCGGCGCCGGCGCAGTCGAACAGGAAGCGGCAGAACACTTTTGAGCCCGGCGCCGCACGCGCGATCTTCTCCACCTCGGCCTTGCAGTCGACCGCGAACAGGCGGACGCCGCGCGCGTAGGCGCTCGCCACGTCGCGCTCCTTCTTGATCGTGTTGCCGAACGAGATGCGCTCCGGCCCGGCGCCGGCGGCGAGCACCATGTCGATCTCGGCGACCGCGGCGGCGTCGAAGCAGGAGCCCAGCGAAGCGAGCATCCGCAGCAGCTCGGGCGCCGGATTGGCCTTCACGGCGTAGAACACGCGGGAGTCCGGCATGGACTTCGCGAATGCCCGGTAGTTGT
Source organism: Xanthobacteraceae bacterium (assembly GCA_049509935.1). Taxonomy (GTDB): domain Bacteria; phylum Pseudomonadota; class Alphaproteobacteria; order Rhizobiales; family Xanthobacteraceae; genus AP-16. Next base: position 7,741 of record JBEKZK010000097.1, read on the forward strand.
CGCGCACGACGTCGAGGTCGACCACGAGGCAGGGTCCGTCCTCGCGGCGGTTGCGCAGGAATTCGCGGATGCGCTCGGTCATGGGCATGCTCCTCCTCACGAAGCCGGCAGGCTTCGACTCAGGTTGAGGTTCGGGCGGAAGACCGCCCGGCGTCAGCCGGTGAGGAGCCGTTCGCTGTCGTGCGATGGAGACACGAGCAACGCAGAGGGCTCTTCACCCGAATGCTGCCGTGGATTGGAGCGGGAGATCCCGTTCCGCACGCCTGGCAAAGAGAACAAGCCTCTTCGGTGCCGACCTTTGGAGGGCCGACGAGACCAAAAAAGCCCGCTCCGTCGTTGCTTTAAGCCGCGTCCCCCGTTGAGCGCGGGGTGCGCCGGTTTCGCCTCCGGCTGCCGGTCGCGGGTGCAAGGAAGTAGGTTCTTCCTTAGGCGGCTGTCCGGCCTCTTGTCCGGATGCCCACCGACCGACACACGGCCACAGGCACGTGCGAAATTGGGCAATTCGGCAAATATGCGTGATGGCGCCGCGACGCAAGAAGTTTTTGCGGCAGGGCCCGATTTTTTTGTTTGATCAGACGAAGGCGCGGCTCGAATGTCTGATCGTCGACCGACGAAAGTTCTACGCCAGCCGATAGAGCTCGCCGTACTTGGCCCGCAGATAGGCGAGATAGGGCCCGACCGTCATCGCGCCGCCGGTCGCGCGTCGCACCGCCTCGTCGGGCTGGAACTTGCGCCCATGGCAATAGAGGTTCTCGCGCAGCCAGCCGTGCAACGTGGTGAACGTGCCGCGGACGATCTCGCGCGGGATGTCGGGATGCGCCGCGACCACCGCGTCGTAGAGCTGCGCCGCCAGGATGTTGCCGATGGTGTAGCCCTGGAACCCGCCGCCGACACCGCCCGAGTACCAATGGACGTCCTGCAGGCAGCCGTCGCGATCGTCGGGCGGCGCGACGCCGAGGTCGGACAGCATGCGGGCGCGCCAGGCCTCGGGCAGGTCGGCGACGGCGAGCCGTCCCTCCAGCAGGTCGAGCTCGAGATCGAACCGCAGCATCACATGCAGATTGTAGGTCACCTCGTCGGCGTCGGTGCGGATCAGCGACCGAGCGACCTTGTTGATGGCGCGGTAGAAGGTCTCCGGCGGCACCTCGCGGAGCTGGTCCGGGAACGCGGCCTGCAGGGCCGGATAGGCGTGCTCCCAGAAGGCGCGGCTGCGGCCGACCACGTTCTCCCACAGGCGCGACTGGCTTTCGTGCACGCCGGCCGACGTTCCCGAGGCGAGCGGCGTGCCCTCGAGAGCGGGGCTGACGCCCTGCTCGTAGAGCGCGTGGCCGGCCTCGTGCAGGGTCGAGAACAGCGCATCGGCGATGTCGTCCTGTCGCACCCGTGTGGTGATGCGGACGTCGCCGACGGAGAATTTCGTGCAGAACGGATGGTGCGTCCGGTCGAGCCGCCCGCGGTCGAGGTCGTAGCCGAACCGCCGTGCCGCCGCGAGGCCGAAGTCGAGCTGGGCCTGCTCGGCGAACGAGCCGCGCAGGCAGCTGTCGTCCGCCGGCGGCTGCGCCGTGATGGCGCGCACGATTGGCACCAGCTCGGCGCGCAGGCCTGCGAACAGCGCGCGCACCGACTCGGTCGTCATGCCCTCGTCGGCGCCGTCGATCAGCGGATCGGCGATGTGCCGGTACGGCGCAAAGAACCCGGCATACTCGCGACTGAGATCGACCGCCTGCTCGAGGAACGGCCGCATCGCGGCAAAATCGTTGGCCGGCCGCGCCCGCGTCCAGGCGTCGTACGACGCCGACGCCGCGGCGGTGGCGCGGGCGACGTAATCGGCCGGCACCTTGATCGCCTTCTCGAAGTCGCGGCGCGCCACCCGGATGAGGCTCGCATCGTCCGACTCGTAGGGCAGGCTCTCGGAGTGGGCCGCGAGCCCGTCGAGCAGCGCGCCGAGCGCCGGGTCGACCAGCTTTTCATGGGCGAGCCGCCCGAGCGTCGCGCCCTGGCGGGCGCGCGCCGCAGCGCCGCCGGCCGGCATGTAGGTCGCCTGGTCCCAGCCGAGCACCGCGCCGGCGAAACCGATGTCGCCGATCTCGATCAGCCGGCGCCTGACCTCGGCGAGCCTCGCCTCGACCGACCGGCGATTGCGCGACCGGCTGCCGTCCGCGCGCGCTTTGCCCGTGGGGGACGCAACCTTGCTGCGATTGGTCATCTCATTGTGCCCTGACGGTCCGCCCTGCATCATGCCGCGCGATAGCCCGGAAATGGGAAGCCGGCATGGCGGTCTAATCGATCACGCGATATGGCTGGCTTGACGATCGCCTCTATCGCTAAGATTGTCTCGGCCTGAACAAGATCAGCAGCTGGTCTCGGCAAGACGTCGACCGGTGAGCCATCGGACAAACGGTCGATGGCCGTGATCTGCTTCATGGGAGCAGCAGCCCGCCATAAAACGCTATGCTGCCTGTTCTTCAGAGGCTTCATTTGCCAGCAGAGATGTGGTGCCGCGCGAAATGCCCAGCCCGGCGAG
>JBEKZK010000098.1:0-10257 GCA_049509935.1 Xanthobacteraceae bacterium
GCTCCCTGTTCGCGGACCCGGACGGCTCGCCCGCCATGGTGCGGCGGCTGCTGACCGAATACGGCATCGGGCACTGGCGGCGCTATGCGGCGGCGCTGACGCTGATGGCGGTCTCGGCCGGCTGCATGGCGCTCACCGCCTACCTGCTGCGACCGCTGATCAACGGCGCCTACATCTTCCGCGACGTCGACGCGATCGCCCGGCTCGGCGTGTTGATCGTGGCGCTCGCCATCGCCAGGGGCGCCAGCACCTACGGTTCCGCCGTGATGCTGTCGCGCATCAGCAATCGCATCGTCGCCGAGAACCAGCGGCGCCTGTTCAACAAGCTGCTCAACGAGAGCCTCGACTTCTTCGTTCACCGTCACTCGTCGGAATTCTCCGCCCGATTGACCACAGGCGCCACCGCGGCGAGCCAGGTCCTCAACCTGCTGATCACGGCGGCCGGCCGGGATTTCCTGTCGCTGCTCGGGTTGGTGATCGTGATGTTCGTGCAGGACCCCACGATGTCCCTGATCAGCCTGGTGGTGGTGCCGCCGGCGATGATCATCCTGCGCAAGATGATCCGCCGCATCCGGGCGATCGTAAGGAGCCAGTTCACCGGCGGGACACGCACGCTGGAGACCCTGCAGGAGACCCTGCAGGGCATCCGCATCGTCAAGGCGTTCACGCTCGAGGACGAGATGCGCCGGCGCTTCGATGCGAGCGTGGCCGACGTCGAGTCCGAGTCGAACAAGTGGGCGCGCGTCGCCAACCGGGCGAGCCCGCTGATGGAGACGCTGGCCGGCGTCGCGCTGGCGATCGCGGTCGTCTACGGCGGCCTGCGGGTCATCGAATCTCCCACCAGCGCCGGCGCCTTGATCTCGTTCATCGCCGCCGTCATCCTGGCGCTGGAGCCGGCCAAGCGCCTGGCGCGGGTCAACATCGACCTGCAGAGCGGGCTCGCCGGCGTGCGCGTGCTGTTCGAGATCATCGACAGCCCGCCGACCGAGCCGCTCGACGACGGCCGGCCGGACCTCGTGCTCGCCAGCGGCCGCGTCGAGTTTGCTAACGTATGCTTCGCCTACCGGCCCGGTGAGCCGGTGATCCGCGACATGTCGTTCGTCGCCGAGCCCGGCAAGGTCACGGCGCTGGTCGGCCCGTCGGGCGGCGGCAAATCGACGGTGCTCGGCCTGCTGCTGCGCTTCTACGATATCGCGGGCGGGACCATCACGGTCGACGGACAGGACATCGCCGCCGTGGCGCGCCGGTCGCTGCGCCGGCACATCGGCTACGTCGGACAGAACGTGCACCTGTTCCGCGGGACGATCCGCGACAACATCGCGTACGGCAAGCTCGGCGCGACCGACGCCGAGATCATCGCGGCGGCGACCGCCGCCAATGCCCACGATTTCATCATGGGCTTCCCGCTCGGCTACGGGACCCCGGTCGGCGAGCACGGGCTGCAGCTGTCGGGAGGACAGCGCCAGCGCGTCGCCATCGCCCGGGCACTGGTCAAGAACGCGCCGGTCATTCTGCTCGACGAGGCGACCGGCTCGCTCGACAGCGAATCGGAACGCCTGGTGCAGGATGCCATCGCGCATCTGTGCCGGGGCCGGACCACGATCGTGATCGCCCATCGCCTGCACACCATCACGCATGCCGACCGCATCCTCGTGGTCGAGGACGGCATGATCATCGAATCCGGCCGCCACGAGGAGCTGATGCGGCGGCCCGGGCGCTATGCCTCGTTCTTCCGCCTTCAACTGCAGGGGCAGACGAGCTACGATGCGTTGGCGCCCATGGCATCCTCGGCCTGACCGGGGTCCGTTCCGTCAACCGCAACTCTCGAGCAGGCAGCACCGCATGAGCGCCGACACCGACCGATATGTCATTCCGCCGCCGCCGCAGCCGGCGATCGCGGTCGCCGGAACGAGGCGGCTGTTTCCGGTCCGCCGGGTGTGGTGCGTCGGACGGAACTACATCGAGCACATCCGCGAGATGGGACAGGACGAGCGCGCGCCGCCGTTCTTCTTCGCCAAGCCGGCGGACGCGGTGGTTCCCGACGGGTCGGTGATCCCGTATCCGCCGCTGACCAAGGACCTGCATTTCGAGATCGAGCTGGTGGTGGCGCTGAAGGGCGGCGGCCGCGACATCGCGCCGGAGCGTGCGCTCGATCTCATCTACGGCTACGGCGTCGGCATCGACCTCACGCGGCGCGACCTGCAGATCGCCTCGCGCGAGGTCAAACGGCCGTGGGAGATCGGCAAGGCGTTCGACGCGTCAGGCCCGTGCGGTGCGCTGCGGCCGGCTGCCGAGATCGGCCATCCCGCCAAAGGTCGCATCCACCTGACGGTGAACGGCGCGGTGCGCCAGGACGGCGATCTCGAGCAGCTGATCTGGAGCGTGCCGGAGATCATCGCCAAGCTGTCGGCCCAGGTCGCGCTCGCCGCTGGCGACGTCATCTTCACCGGAACGCCCTCCGGCGTCGGCGCGCTCAGCCCCGGCGACAAGCTCGAGGGCACGGTGGCCGGCGTCGGCTCGATCAACGTGACGATCGGGCCGCCGGCGTCCTGAGCGCGACGCGGTCGGGCGGCGCCCGCGACCGGATGGCGGCGATCGGCAAACACCCGGCGGGCGGACTTTTTTCCGACGGCCGCGGCTGTTACATTGAGCGGGCAAGAGGTTGCGATGAATGTCTTGCCGAACGTCTCCATGGAGACTCCGGAATTCCTCGCCTGGGTGCAGGGGCGCGAGGGGCGGTACGAGCTCGCCGAGCGGCGCGTCGTGATGATGACCGGCGGATCGCGCGGGCACGCCATCGTGCTGCGGCGCCTCGCGAGCGCTCTGGAGAAGCGTCTCGACGGCGATCGCTGGGCCGTGCTGACGTCGGACTTCGGGGTCGAGCCCGGTCCCCGCACCATCCGGTACCCGGACGTGGTGGTGGACGTGGCAGGCGGCCGGATCGATGACCTGGTCGCGACGGCGCCGACGCTGATCGCGGAAGTCGTGTCTCCGTCCTCGGCCACCCAGGACCTCGGCGACAAGGCCGCCGAATATCTGCAACTTCCGAGCCTGAAGGCATATCTCGTCCTGTCGCAGGACGAGCCCAAGGTCTGGGCGTGGGTGCGCGACGCCGCGGGCTTTCCGTGCGGTCCGCAAGTGATCACCGGCCACGATGCCCGGATCGAGATCGCGGCGCTCGGTGTCACGCTCCCGCTCGCGGACATCTACGCCGGCCTCGCGGAACGGTAAGAGCCTCCTGCGGCCGGCGTTGTCTTACACCTCGACTGCCAGGACCAGACTTCGAGGTCGCCGCAGCCGGGAGCCTCGGATTTGGTGGGCGCCCTGAGCGGCCGTCAGCATCCGGGGACGCGGAGGCCCTGCAAGCCTTCGTCCTCGAACGGCACAGGACGGCGAACCGCCAAGATGCCGCAGGCCCGTTGCACTAACAAGTGTGACATGTAGCCACCATGTCCGTGTCAAAGAAGAACCAACACAGTGGAGGATCGCCCCGATGTGGTTGCATCTCCAGGCGTGGATTCCTTTGCTGTCCATCGGCTTGGCTGCTGCGATCTGCTTCGGTGTGGTGTCGTTCGTTATGTCGCACCAAGCGCCTCGTCAGTGACAATTGCGTTGGCAAATGACTCTTTTTTTCGAGTACTCGACTCAGGGAATTAGTTTGCAATCTCAGCAAACGAACGTTGCGAGGGGAGACCCATCATGAACATGAAGACCAACGCCGCACCGCAAGCAACCGATCTTGTCAAACGCAGCTATTCGAGCGCTCTCAAGGGCGTCCAGGATTACAACAACAAGCTCCTCGAATTCGCTCAAACCAACACCAATACCGCCTTCGAATTTGTTCAGCGGTTGCTGGTCGCAAAATCCCCTTCAGAATTCATCGAACTGTCGTCCGAGCGCGCGCGCAAGCAGTTTACTGCTCTGACCGAGCAGACCAAGGAACTGGCAGCGTTGGCTCAGAAGGTCACCGTCGCGACGAATGGCCATCCCAAGGCCGATGCCACCAAAACCTTTGGCCAAACCACCTGACTGCCTCAGGCGGCGACTGTACGCGCGATCGCCGCGTCAGGCGGGCCTTCAGGTTCCAGGTTGGGAGCTTGCGCAAACGGTTCGATGACGGTTCGATGACGATCAGCGCGCCCGCCCCGGCGGGCAAATCAAGAAGGAACCCATTGACGTCGGCCGCATTGTCCTCATGTCGGACGCGGACTACCCCCCATTTGCCCCACCACGTCCCGGCAATCTGACAGCCCTGGTCGCCCCCCGACCAGGGCTGTACCTTGTCAAAGGCCGCCTCACATCACGGCGCCGATCTGCCACGGCACGAACTCGAGGTCGCCGTAGCCGAGTTGCTCGGACTTGGTGCGCACGCCGGAGGCGGCGGTCAGCACCCGATCGAAAATCTCCTGGCCCTTGTCGGCGATGGTGACGCCGTCGAGCACGTCGCCGCAGTTGATGTCCATGTCGTCGGTCATGCGGGTATAGACGTCGGTGTTGGTGGCGAGCTTGATCGAGGGCGTCGGCTTGCAGCCGAAGGCGGAGCCGCGACCGGTGGTGAAGCACATCACGTTGGAGCCGCCGGCGACCTGGCCGGTGGCGCCCACCGGGTCGTAGCCCGGCGTGTCCATGAACACGAAGCCCTTCTCGCGCACCGGCTCGGCATACTCGTAGACGGCGCGCAGCGTGGTCGAGCCGCCCTTGGCGGCGGCGCCGAGGGATTTTTCCAGAATCGTCGTAAGGCCGCCCGCCTTGTTGCCGGGCGACGGGTTGTTGTTCATCTCGCCGCCGTTGCGCTGCGTATAGTCCTCCCACCAGCGTATCCGCTCGACCAGCTTCTCGCCGATCGTGCGGTTGGCGGCGCGCCGGGTCAGCAGGTGCTCGGCACCGTAGATCTCCGGCGTTTCGGCCAGCACCGCGGTGCCGCCGTGGCGGACCAGGAGGTCGGCGGCGGCCCCCAGTGCCGGGTTCGCCGTGATGCCGGAATAGCCGTCCGAGCCGCCGCACTGCAGGGCGAGCACGACCTCGGACGCCGGCCGCGTCTCGCGCCGCGCGCGCGCCGCGATCGGCAGCATCGCCTTGATGCGCTCCACGCCCTCGGCGATGGTCTTTTTGGTGCCGCCGATCGCCTGGATGGTCATGGTCTGGAAGTGGTCGCCCTCGACCAGGCCGTAATCGTCCTTCATGCGGTCGATCTGAAACACCTCGCAGCCGAGCCCGACCATCAGGGCGCCGCCGAGATTGGGATGGGTCGCATAGCCCCACTGGGTGCGGCGCAGGACGTCGAACCCCTCGCCGTAGGCGGCGAGCCCGCAGCCGGTGCCATGCACGAAGGCGACGACGCCGTCGATCTCCGGATAGTCGGCGAGCGCGTCGGAGCGGTTGATCGCCTCGGCGATGAACTTTGCCACCGAGGCCGAGCAGTTCACCGACGTCAGCACGCCGATATAGTTGCGCGTTCCGGTCCGGCCATCGGGCCGGACATAGCCCTCGAAGGTCGCCCGCAGCTCCGGAGCGAGGATCTCGTCATTCCTGGCGCCTTCGGCAAAGCGGTAGTCGCGGGCAAAGTCGTGCATCGTGACATTGTGCTCGTGCACCCAGTCGCCGGGGGCGATGGGGCGCGACGCGAAGCCGATGATCTGGCCATACTTGCGCACCGGCTCGCCGTCGGCGACCGCAACGACAGCCATCTTATGCCCCCGCGGCACCCGTTCGCGGGCGGTGACGTCCGCCACGGACGCTCCCGGTGCGATCAGGTCGACCGCGACCACGACGTTGTCCTCGGGTGACAGGCGGATCGCGCGCGGTGTCGTCATCACAGGTCTCCTTCAGAGGACCAGATCGGTCTGCGGATCGATCAGGTGCATGTGGCCGAGATTGGCGTAGAGCCGCATCGGCTGCCCGGGGCCGGTGGCGCTCGGCGGATCGACCCGGCCCCAGACCTCGGTGCCGCCGACCGTGAAGAACACCATGGTTTCCATGCCCATCGGCTCGACGACGTCGAGCGTGACCGTAAACTCGCTGCGCGGCTCGCGCTGGTCGCCCTTGGGCTCGGTGATGTGCTCCGGGCGCAGGCCCAGCAGCAGCGGCTTGCCGACCACCCCGCGGTAGCGGGCGGCGCGGCTCTCCGGCACCGGGAGGCCGAGATCGTCGGACATCCGCAGGCTGAGGCCGGCGCCGTTCTGCTCCAGCCGGCACGGGATGAAGTTCATCGCCGGCGACCCGATGAAACCGGCGACGAATCGGGTCCTGGGATGGTGATAGAGATCGTTCGGCGTCCCGATCTGATCGATGCGGCCGCCGTTCATCACCACGACCCGATCCGCCAGCGTCATCGCCTCGACCTGGTCGTGGGTGACGTAGACGGTCGTGGTCTTCACCTTCTGGTGGACCCGTTTGATCTCGGTGCGCATCTGCACCCTGAGCTTGGCGTCGAGGTTGCTCAGCGGCTCGTCGAACAGGAAGACCTTGGGGTTGCGCACGATGGCGCGGCCCATGGCGACGCGCTGCCGCTGGCCGCCCGACAACTGCTTCGGCCGGCGGTCGAGCAGCTCGGTGATGTCGAGAATGCGCGCGGCATGCTCGACGCGCTGGCGGATCTCGGACTTCGCCACCTTGCGCAGCCGCAGCCCGAACGACATGTTCTCGAACACCGTCATGTGCGGATAGAGCGCATAGTTCTGGAACACCATGGCGATGTCCCGGTCCTTGGGGGGCACGTCGTTGACCTTCTCGCCGTCGATCAGGATGTCGCCGTCGGTAATCTCCTCCAGGCCGGCGATCATGCGCAGCGTCGTGCTCTTGCCGCACCCGGACGGCCCGACCAGCACGATGAATTCCTTATCGGTGATGTCCAGGTTGATCCGGCGGACCGCCTCGACATCGTCGTAGCGCTTCACGACGTCCCGCAGTGCGACATCGGCCATGCTCGATACTCCCGCTCTTGGTGCCGCGGCGCCACAGCCAGTGGCGCCGCACCGCTTCGCCCGTCGTCGCACGTCCCCGCGGGCCCGTGGCCCTGGTCGCGTCCAGGGCGGGCTCGTTCCGGACAAAGCGCCGACAGTCGCGGCTCCCCCCAGTTCCACCCTTTGGTCGCGCCTGCGCTCAGGCCGGCCACACAGTAGTCCATCAGAAACGCGCGGACGACAAGAGGCAGTCCCGCCGGTCCCGCCGCGGGCGGCGCACCCGGGAACGCAAACGCCAGCGACGACCGCACTGCAACATGCGCGGCGCCCATTTGCCGATTCGCTGGCTTGGTGCGCTCGCCGCGTTGATGCGTCGCCGCTGACGCCGCCGGCGTCGGTCAGATCGGCGGGCTCGTCACGTTTGCCCGTTCCCGCAGGCGGTAGAACTCAATGGCAGTCCTCGCCGTCTTCGGCCGAAGCCGCGTAAAGCTGATGAATGCCCGTTCGATCTCGTCGATCGACGATGCCGTCGGCCCGGCACGGAGCAGCAGAATGGCCTTCGTCGCTTCCCATGACAGCCCGATGGCCTTTGCCATGATGAGAAGCTGCTCGCTGCCATCGTGCAGGAACACCCGCTCGATCACCTCGATCGGCAAGTCGCACAGCAGCGACAGCGCAACCGCGGTCCGGTCGAAATCGAGCGAAGTTGCGAAAGACACGAGCTGCACTTCGTCCAGCTTCCCCGCCGAACGCAGCGCCTGCACGCTCGCCACCGCTTCCGCATGCATGACAGACCCGCTTCGAACCCGGATCAGCAGACGGCCCGAAGCCTCGGCGACAACCTCGCGAAGGACCGCGGACTTTGCCGGGTCCTGCGCTTCGCGCAAGCCCCTCACAGCGTTGGAAGCGTCCATGAACAGCTTGACGAGACTCGCTCGCGGCAGGTCCGGCCGCGCCCAGACGCTCAGCGACAGATCGACGTCACGACGAGCTCTGTCGACCAGCTCCGAGTATCCGTAGGCCGAAATACTGGCTCCGGCATTGCGGTCGGAATGCGACAGCACCGGCCCGGCCACCTCGATTGCGTCATCGAGCGCCAGATCACGCATTGTCCCTGGGGGCGGATCGGCAATTGCCGCCAGCCTGGCCGCCGCGCCGGCTTTGACCGAGACGTCGACGCTGTGAAGGAGACCGCGCATGACGTCGTCGAACAGATCGACTTGCTGGCTGGAAAAACGGCCTGTTCCCAGCATGAAGAGATCCGTCACCGAGCGAAGAGCCAGCGCACGCCGGGCGATGTCGCCATCGGCCACGGCGTTCTCGAGCAGATCGATCAGGTCAGGCGCAACGGTGTCGACCACTGCGAAAATCCTCAAGCAGCTCGTCCGGAAGCGTCGTCGACGGCAGAAAATCGAGAGAAATCCAATTGAGACAGCGGAACCGGACGCCCGAACAGGTATCCCTGCGCCAGGGTTACCCCGGCGACCCGCAGCAGGTTGAACTGCTCCACGGTCTCGACGCCCTCCGCCGTCGTCACCATGTCCAGTCCGCGCGCCAGGGTGACGACCGATGAGACGATCGCCATGCTGGCGTCACGCTCGCCACATCCCTGGGTGAAGGACCGGTCGATCTTGATGTTGTCGAACGGGAACCTGGTCAGGTAGCTCAGCGACGAAAATCCGATCCCGAAGTCGTCCAGAGCGAGCGTAATTCCCAGATTTCTCAGTTGCTCGATGGTCGACCGGTATTCCTGCTCGTTCTCCAACAGCACGGTTTCGGTCATTTCCAGCTCCAATCTGCCGGGGTCGAGTCCCGATTCGGCGAGAGCGCACAGGATGACGTCGAACAGATCGCCTTTGACGAACTGGACGGCCGACAGGTTCACGGCGACCCGTATGTTGTCGGGCCACGTCGCGGCGTCGGTGCACGCCCGCCCCAGCGCCCACTCGCCGATCTGGACGATCAGGCCGGTCTCTTCGGCGAGCGGAATGAATTGATCCGGAAACACCAGCCCCTTGATCGGATGACGCCAGCGCGCCAGCGCCTCGACACCGCAGATTTCGCGGGAATTGACGTCGATGATCGGCTGATAGTGCAGCTCGAACTCGTTGCGGATGATCGCCTCGCGAAGCTCGATCTCCATGCAGCGGCGCGCGTCGGCCTGCAGCATCATGGTGTCGGTGAAAAAGGTGAAGCGACCGCGCCCGTCCGATTTGGACCGGTACAGCGCGAGGTCGGCCTTCCTCAACAGGTCGCTGGCGACGGGGACGTGGCCACTTTCCGGCGCCATGACGATACCGATGCTCACCCCGATGTTCACGGTGTTGCCGGCGAGATCGAAGGACCGCGAGAAGATCTCCTTGAGCCGGATCGCGAACGCGATCGCCGCCTCCCGCTGATTTTCCGTGCCCGGCTGGATGATCGCGAACTCGTCGCCGCCGAGCCGCGCGACCGCATCGGTCTCCCGCAGCGACGATCTCAATCGCTGCGCAACCTGCCTGAGAAGATCATCCCCGGCTGAATGCCCGAGCGTGTCGTTGACGTTCTTGAACTTGTCCAGATCCAGCATCAGGACGGAGAACACCACGCCGCACTCGTGCAGTCGTGCGATCGATTCATCCAGCTTGGCGATGAACCGGGCTCGATTGTGGAGGCCGGTCAGCGGGTCCTGGTTGGCCAGAAACGAAATCCGTTCCATGGTGACGAGATCGGCGTCGGCGCGGTCCTTCAAACTGGCCTGCATCACCGCGAGAGAGCTCAAGAGCCGACCGGGCTCGTCGCGCCGCCGCACATCTATCCGGTCGGTGAAATTCCCCGCCGCCACGCGCTCCGCGATCCGCATCGCGGCGAAGATCGGCCTGGTCATGGAATTCGCGAAGGCGACCGCGAGGATCAGCCCGACCAGCGCCGCGCCCAGTCCCAGCACCACCATGGTGGCGCGAACCGTCGCCACCATGGCCTCCGCTTCCACCCGATAGTCGAAGCCATACGCGGCGACCGTTTGCACGAGATCGTCGAGCGCCGCAACGGCGTCGTCCTCCTTCTGCACCACCGAGAATGTTACCGGAACCATGGTGAGACCGCCGGGCGGCGGCTCGAGGATGCGCAGCGCGGTCTCGGACCAGTCGCGGACCTTGTCTTCCGCACGGCTCAGCGCCGCCGTCACGTCCTCGGTCTTCACCCGATCCCGAACCACCCCGAGGTCGGCCGCGATGTCGGCGAGCAGCCCGTGGAACTGCACCACCGTTCCCGCTGACGTGCGCTCGCTGAGGTCGGTTCTCCTGAGGAGGCGGGCCGCGTTCAACTCCGCGTGCGCAAGCCGCGCATGGTTGATTCCCATGAGCGGCCCGTCATA
>JBEKZK010000099.1:0-10230 GCA_049509935.1 Xanthobacteraceae bacterium
CCGACCATCCAGAAGAAGGCCAACCTGCACTTCTCGCTGACGCTCGACCTGTTCGGTAACGAGATTTCCACCAACGCGGCGAATGCGTTCCACGCCGGCCTCAAGGGCCGCTTCCGCGAGGACCGGCTGAAGGACGACCATCAGCTCGAAAGCGCGACCTATCCGGTGCTCCGCCTGGTCGACGGACAGGTCGTCAATCAGGACGTCCCGGCGCTGTCCGGTCTCAACATGCGGCTGCGCGATGACTACGTGGTCGACTGCAACGTCGGCGTCGCGCGCTGGAACAAGATCATCGAGGGCTACGGCATCCCGTTCGCCATCAAGCTGCCGCACGTCGCCTTCCACCGCCACATCGGCGAGTTCTCCGGCATTCATGCCGACGGCGACGGCAACGTGCTCACCGAGGCGCAATGGACCGCCCGGCGCGACGAGCTGCTCCCCTCCGCCGCCGACCGCGACTTCATCGAGAGCCTGATGCAGCCGCAGACCGAGCCGGGCAAATTCGCCGGCTGGATCGCACCCCCCAAGGTCGGCATCGACAACAAGCCCGGCGAGTTCGAGTACGTGAAGATCGTCGACGCCTGAGGGCGCCGCTGGCCGACCCCGGCTCGTCATGGCCGCGCGCGTCCAGGCTTGTCCCGGCCATCCACGTCTTGCTTGTCGCCCGCAAGACGTGGATGCCAGCGCAACTCGGCTTTGGCCGAGTTGCGGCACTTTGGACGGCGCAAGTCGGACAACTCCGACTTGCCTGCACAAGGCCGGGCATGACGGTCGAATGACGATTCGTAGGGTGGGCAAAGCGCAGTGTGCCCACCATCGGCGGTTCCCCGGGATCGGTGGGCACGTCGCTGCGCTCCTTTGCCCACCCTACGGATCGCTGTTGTGCCCGCCCACCTTTACGATCGCCCCCTCCCCCGCATGGACCCGACTCACCCCTTGCGCTAGATCAAGGCCCGGGCGGGGAGCCATCGCGATAGTGCGGCGCCGGGGCGGCCGGCGCATGTTTCCCCTATCCGCGAGGCGGGCGCAGCGGGATGACGACATTCGTCGGTCTGTGGGTCGTCGCTCAGCTGCTCGCCAATTCGGTGCTCGCCGTGCTGATCGGCCGGTTTCGTGCCGGCACCCCGATCATCTACGGGGTGAGCTTCGCGGCCTGCCTGGTCGGTCTCGGCGGCGCCCTGTGGCAGCTTGAGGGCGATGCGGTCGGCGTGTCCGACACCGTCCTGCCGCTCGGCCTGCCCGGCGTCGGCGCCCATGTCCGCATCGACGCGCTGTCGGCCTTCTTCCTCGCCGTGACCAATCTCGGCGGCGCCGCCGCGAGCCTCTATGCGGTCGGCTACGGACGCCACGAGACCGCGCCGATGCGCGTCCTGCCGTTCTTCCCGGCCTATCTCGCCGGCATGAACCTCGTCCTCATCGCCGCCGACGCGTTCACGTTCCTGGTCAGCTGGGAGTTCATGTCGCTCACCTCGTGGGCGCTGGTGGTCGCCCATGGCCGCGAGCCGGAGAACGCGCGGGCCGGCTACATCTACCTGGTCATGGCGAGCTTCGGCACGCTCGCCATGCTGCTCGCCTTCGGCCTGCTCGCCGGACCCGGCGGCGCCTACGCGTTCGCCGCCATGCGGGCGGCTCCGCCGGGCCCGACCCTCGCCGCAGTGGTGCTGGCGCTGACCCTGGTCGGCGCCGGATCGAAGGCCGGCCTGGTGCCCCTCCACGTGTGGCTGCCGCTCGCCCATCCGGCGGCGCCCACCCACGTCTCGGCGCTGATGAGCGGCGTAATGACGAAGATCGCCGTCTACGGCTTCATCCGCATCGTGTTCGACCTGATCGGCCCGATCGCCTGGTGGCCGAGCCTCATCGTGCTGGCGCTCGGCGCCGCCACCGCGGCGCTCGGCGTGCTCTACGCGCTGATGCAGCAGGACCTCAAGCGCCTGCTCGCCTACTCGACGGTCGAGAACGTCGGCGTGATCTTCATCGGGCTCGGCCTCGGACTGGCGTTCCGCGCCAACGACCTGGCCTGGGCGGCGGCGCTCGCCGTCACCGCGGCGCTGCTCCACGTGCTCAATCACTCGATCTTCAAGAGCCTGCTGTTCTTCGGCGCCGGCGCCGTGCTCGGCGCCACCGATACCCGCGACATGGACCGCATGGGCGGGCTCATTCACCGCATGCCGAAGACCGCGGTCACGTTTCTGGTCGGCTGCGCGGCGATTGCGGCGCTGCTCCCGTTCAACGGTTTCGTCTCCGAGTGGCTGACCTTTCAGGCGGTCCTGGTCAGCCCGCTGCTGCCGCAGTGGGGCCTGAAGATGATGGTGCCGGCGGTCGGCGCCCTGCTGGCGCTGTCGGCGGCGCTCGCCGGCGCCTGCTTCGTCAAGGCCTTCGGCGTGAGCTTTCTCGGCCGCCCGCGGTCCGCGTCGGCAGAGCGCGCGCAGGAGACCGACCGCTTCTCGCTCGCCGTGATGATGCTCTATGCGGCCCTCTGCCTGCTCGCCGGCGTCCTCCCCGGCTTCATCATCGATGCGCTCGCCCCGGTGGTGAAGCTGCTGACCGGTGACCAGTTGCCGAAACAGTCGGTCATCGCCTGGCTGTCGATCGTGCCGATCGCGGAAAGCCGCAGCTCCTACAACGGCCTCGTCATTCTCATCTTCCTCATCATCTCCGGCACGCTGACGGCGGCCTTCGTCCATCGCGTGGGCAGGCGGGCGACGCGGCGCAGCGCGATCTGGGACTGCGGCTATCCAGACCCGAGCACCGCGACCCAGTATGGCGGCTCCAGCTTTGCCATGCCGATCCGCCGCGTCTTCGGCGCCACGGTCTTCCAGGTGGAGGAACGGGTCGACATGCCGGAGCCCGGCGACGCCCGGCCGGCGCACTTCCAGGTGCGGGTGGTCGACCCGGCCTGGCGCTTTGCCTACGATCCGCTGGCGCGGCTCGTCACCACCGCGGCGGGACGGCTCAACTACCTCCAGTTCCTGACCATCCGGCGCTATCTGACGCTCACCTTCTCGGCGCTGATCCTCCTGCTCCTGGTGGTGGCGGCATGGCGCTGATTCTTGCCCTCGCCGCCCAGGCGGTGCAGATGCTCATGGTGGTGGTCATCGCGCCGCTGGCGCTCGGCGTCACCCGCAAGGTCAAGGCGCGGCTGCTGCGCCGCGTCGGGCCGCCGGTGACGCAGCCCTACGTGGATCTGTGGAAGCTGCTGCACAAGGAAGCCGTCGTCGCCGCCAATGCGTCGTGGCTCTACCGGGTCGCCCCCTATCTGCTGTTCGCCGTCACATGGGTGGCGGCCGCCCTGATCCCGACCTACTCGACCGACCTGCTGTTCTCCTGGTCGGCCGACCTCATCGCGATCGTGGCGCTGCTCGGCACCGCGCGCTTCGTGCTGGCGCTCGCCGGCATGGACGTCGGCACCGCGTTCGGCGGCATCGGCTCCTCGCGCGAGATGCTGATCGGCTCGCTCGCCGAGCCCGCCATGCTGCTGGTCGTGTTCACGGTGGCGCTGCTCGTCGGCACCACCCAGCTCTCCGCCATCGCGTCGCAGTTCATCGATGCCTCGGTGGGCTTGCGGGTGTCGCTCGGGTTGGCGCTGTTCTCCTTCGTGTTCGTCGCCATCGCCGAGAACGCCCGCATCCCGATCGACAATCCGGCGACCCATCTCGAGCTCACCATGGTGCACGAGGCGATGGTGCTGGAATATTCCGGCCGCCATCTGGCGATGATCGAGGCGACGGCGGCGCTCAAGCTCGTGCTCTATGCCTCGCTGCTGGTCTGCCTGTTCTTGCCGTTCGGCATGGCGACCAACGACAAGAGCGTCGCCGCGCTGGCGCTCGGCGTCGTGGTGTGGATCGCCAAGATCCTGGCGCTCGCGGCGCTGCTGCCGGTTGGCGAGACCACCGTCGCCAAGATGCGGGTGTTCCGCTACCCGATCTTCCTCGGCGGCGCATTCGCCGGCGCGGCGCTCGCCGTGTTCCTGCTGTTCGTGTCGAAGGGGTTCTGATGCACAGCCTCGCCTTCGACATCGCCCACCTGCTCGCCGGCGGCATGCTGGTGCTGAGCTTCCTGCTGATCTACCAGGATCGCATCACCGCGATGCTCAACGTGTTCGCGCTGCAGGCGGTGGTGCTGGCTTTGTCGGTCGCCTGGCAGGCCCATGCCCAGGCGGCGCCGCATCTCTACGTCACGGCGGCAATCGCGCTGCTGGTCAAGGGCTTCGTCGTCCCGGCGGCGCTCCATCGCATCGTCCGCCAGCTCGGCATCCACCGCGAGATCGAGCAGGTGATCGGCGGCGGCCCGACCATGCTGGTGGGGCTCGGCCTGGTGGCGCTGTCGATCATGCTGGTGCTGCCGATCGTCGAAGGGGTCGATCCGCTCGCCCGGGAGGATCTCGCCTTCGCGCTCGCCGTCATCCTGCTCGGCCTCCTGATGATGATCACGCGGCGCAACGCGGTCTCGCAGATCATCGGCTTCATGTCGCTGGAGAACGGGCTGATCCTGGCGGCGACCGGCGCCAAGGGGATGCCGCTGGTGGTGGAGTTCTCGGTCGCGTTCTCGATCCTCATCGCGTTCATCGTGTTCGGCGTGTTCGTGTTCCGTATCCGCGAGCGGTTCGACACGGTCGACGTCAGCGCGCTCGACCGCTTCCGCGGCGAGCGCGGAGAGCAGGGATGACGACCGTGATCGCGCCGCTCGACGCCATCCTGTGGATCCCGGCGGTCGCCGTGGTGGTGCTGTCCCTGGTGTCGAGCTATCGGCTCGGCGCGACGATCAACATGCTCGCCTCGGGGCTGACGTTCGCGGCCGGCCTGGCGCTGCTGGTCACCGAGCGGACCCGCAGCGACATCCTGATCGTCGACGACTTCAACATCTACCTGGTGGCGCTGACCACCTTCATCGGCTTCACCACCAGCGTCTTCAGCGCCAGCTACATCGGCCACGAGCTCGACACCGGTCATCTGACGCCGGTGTCGCTGCGGTTCTATCATGCGCTCTACCAGGCGATGATGGGCGCCATGAACGTGGCGCTGGTGGCCAACAATATCGGGCTGCTGTGGGTCGGCGTCGAGGTGGCGACGCTGTCCACCGTCATGATGGTCGGCATCTACCGCACTCCCGCGGCGGTAGAGGCGGCGTGGAAATACTTCATCCTCGGCAGCGTCGGCATCGCGCTCGCCTTCTTCGGCACCATCCTGGTCTATCTGGTGTCCCAGGAGGTGCTCGGCGAGGGCGTCTCCGCCATGGCGTGGGACCGCATGGTGGAGAGCGCGCCGAAATTCGATCCCAAGCTGCTGTCGCTCGCCTTCGTGTTCCTGCTGGTCGGCTACGGCACCAAGGTCGGCCTGGCGCCGTTCCACGCCTGGCTCCCCGATGCCCACGCCGAAGGTCCGACGCCGATCTCGGCGGTGCTGTCCGGCCTGCTGCTCAACGTCGCGCTCTACGCGCTGCTGCGCTTCAAGATCCTGCTCGCCGCCAACCCGGCGACGCTCGACGTCGGCCTGATCATGATGGCGCTCGGCCTCATCAGCCTGGTGTTCGCCGCCTTCATGCTCTACCGCCGCCGCGACATCAAACGGCTGTTCGCCTATTCGTCGATCGAGCACATGGGCATCATCACCTTCGCGTTCGGCATCGGCGGGCCGCTGGCGAATTTCGCCGGGCTGCTGCACATGACGATGCATTCCCTGACCAAGTCGGCGATCTTCTTCGCCGTCGGTCACGTCGCCCAGGTCAAGGGCACCCAGCGCATTGCCGACATCCGCGGCCTGTCGACGAGCAATCCGGCGCTCGCGGTGGGGCTCGCGCTCGGCGTCGTCGCGATCGCCGGCCTGCCGCCGTTCGGCGTATTCATGAGCGAGTTCATGCTGGTGTCGTCGAGCGTCAATCGCCAGCCGCTGCTCGCCGTCGTGCTGGTGACCGGCATTCTGGTAGCGGTCGGCGCGCTGGTGCTGCGCCTGCAGGACGTGCTGTTCGGGGATCCGACCGGCCCGACCGACCGCGTGAAGGCATCCTATGTGCCGCTGTTCGTCCATCTCGCCCTGGTGCTGATCGCCGGTCTGTGGCTGCCCGAGCCGGTGGTGCGCTGGTTCCGCGTCGTCGCCGCGCAGCTCGGGTGAGCCGCAATGCCGAGCCGCATCGCAACGCTGTTGTCGGACGTGCCGCCGATAGCCGGCTGCGCGCCGTGGCCGCGCTACGAGGTGGCGCCCGACCGCTGGAGCGGGATCGGCCGGGCGCTCGGCGACGGCGCCGGCGATCTGCTGGCGCTGTGGGCCGAGCCCGGCGCCGTCCATCTGGCGCTGCGTTCGACCGGCCTGAAGAAGCCGGCCGTGGTGACGGTGGCGGTCGATCGCAACGGTTTTCCCTCGATCGCCCGGCACCATCCGCCGGCGCAGCGGCTGGAGCGGGCGATCCGCGATCTCCACGGCTTCGATCCGATCGGCGCGACCGACCTGCGGCACTGGCTCGACCACGGCGCCTGGGGCGTTGAAGCGCCGCTCGGGCCGCGCACCCCGGTGGCGATCCGCGCCGCCGCCGAGTACACGTTTCTCGAGGTGCAGGGCGAGGGGGTGCACCAGATCCCGGTCGGGCCGGTCCATGCCGGCATCATCGAGCCCGGGCATTTTCGCTTCAGCGCCAACGGCGAGACCGTGGTGCGTCTGGAGGAACGACTGGGCTACGTGCACAAGGGCATCGACGGCCTGCTGGTCGACGTCGAGCTGGCGCGCGCGCAGCGGGTGCTGGCGCGGGTCTCGGGAGACTCGACGGTCGCCTACAGCCTCGCCTTCGCGCTCGCCGTCGAGGCGGCGCTCGGCGTCGCCGCGCCGGAGCGCGCCGCCATCCTGCGCGGCGTCGCGGCCGAGCTCGAGCGCCTCGCCAATCATCTCGGCGACATCGGCGCGATCTGCAACGACGCCGCTTTCGCGCTGATCCTTGCGCATTGCGGCATCTTTCGCGAACGCGTGCTGGCCGCCGCCGACGCTGCGTTCGGTCACCGCCTGATGATGGACTATGTGGTGCCGGGCGGCGTGGCGCACGACATCGCGGCCGACGGCCCGCGCACCATCCTCGCCATGCTCGACGACGTGCTGCCGAAGTTTGCCGCGATCGTGCGGCTCTACGACGAGACCCCGTCGCTGCAGGATCGCACCTGCCTGACCGGCAAGGTCGACGCCGATCTGGTCAGGCGTTTCGCCGCCGGCGGCCACGTCGGCCGCGCCTCCGGACGCGACTTCGACACCCGACGCGATCTCGCCTATCCGCCGTATGCCGGGCTCGGCTTCGTGGTGCCGGTGCTCGCGGCCGGCGACGTCGATGCGCGCGTCTGGGTGCGCATCCGCGAGATCGAGGCGAGCGCGCTGATGCTGCGCGGCTGGCTCGCGGCGCTGCCCGACGGCGCAGTCGCAACCGCGCTGCCGGTGCCCACCGAGCCGCGCGAAGGCATGGCGATGGCCGAGGCGTTCCGTGGCGACATCTTCGTCTGGCTGCGGATCGCCGCCGGACGCATCGTCCGGGCGCACGCCCGCGACCCGTCGTGGTTCCAGTGGCCGCTCCTGGAAGCGGCGATCAACGGCAACATCGTGGCGGACTTCCCGCTGTGCAACAAATCCTTCAACTGCTCCTATGCGGGGCACGACCTGTGAGCAGGCCATGCGCACGCTGCTGCTGACATCGCTGCTCACCCGGGCGGCCACCATCGCGGGTCCGGCCGCCGGCCCGACCGCGCTCGAGGAGCTCGGCAAGACACTCGCGGCGCGGGCGAGAAAGCTGTTCGGCCGCTCGATCGCGATCCGCGAGGTCGACGCCGGCTCGTGCAATGGCTGCGAGCTGGAGATCAACGCGCTCAACAATCCGGTCTACGACGTCGAGCGTTTCGGCATCAAGTTCGTGGCATCCCCGCGCCACGCCGACGTGCTGCTGGTCACCGGCCCGGTGACCCGCAACATGAAGGTCGCGCTGGAGCGCACCCATGCGGCGACGCCGGATCCCAAGTGGGTGGTCGCGGTCGGCGATTGCGGCTGCGGTTGTGGCGTGTTCGAGGGCAGCTATGCGGTGATCGGCGCGGTCGACAAGGTCATCCCGGTCGACCTGCACATTCCCGGGTGTCCGCCGCGGCCGATCGCACTGCTGGAGGGGCTGGTTGCCCTGATGGACCGGGCGACCGGCGGGTAGCCGCCGCCACCGTCGCCCGATGCGATGGCCGGGCGAAACTCTGCCCGGACCGTATCCGCGCACCGCGTCGGTCGATGAGCCCCGACCGGCGCCCTTGCGGCACGTTGCCGCCGGCGCGCGTATCCACCCCTGCTTGCGGCCCGGCGGAGCGGGAAGATCCGCGCCTCGCCGCGCCCACGCAACGGCCATGAAACAAACAGAATTCGGCGAGATTCTCCGCCGGACATCGGATTTGAACCGGGTCGGCGAGGTTGCACTTGAAAAGCGTCACGCTTTTTCCAATCGTAGCGGGTCGACGTCGCGAGTCGGTGAAGGCGCATCGTGGGGTCGCAGGATCGCGCCGGACGCACGGACACGCGGGGGGAGTTGCGTGAGTTTCTGAGGTCTCGTCGGGCCGGCTCACGGGGGGCCGGCCATTCATAATGGGTCACGGACAGCAGTCGATGCACGGCCCTCGCCGGCCGCGCGACGACATGTGACTGCCAAGAGAGCACGAGGGGTCCCAATCGTCATGCGCAAAACGTCGCTCCTCGCGGCCTGTGCGTTCGCCGGCGCGGTACTGGTGCTGGCGCCGGCCGATCGCGGCCACGGCCTCGCTGCCGCGCAGGCGCGGGCCGCCCCGGTTACGGCGCGCCCGTCGTCCGACGCGACGAAGCAGCTCATGCTGTTGAAGGAGATCATCGACCACATCCGCACCGACTATGTGGACAAGGCCGACGACGGCAAGCTGGTCGAAGCCGCGATCGCCGGCATGCTGAGCTCGCTCGATCCGCATTCCGAATACATGAACCAGGCGGCTTTCGAGGAGGTGCAGGCGCAGACCCATGGCGAGTTCGGCGGCGTCGGCATCCGGGTTGTGATCGAGGACGGCCAGGTCAGGGTATCGGCCGCGATTCCCGGGACGCCGGCGGCACGCGCCGGCATTCTGGCCGAGGACGTCATCACCCATCTCGACGGCGAGCCGCTGCAGGGTCTCAGCGTCTCACAGGTGGCGGAGAGGATGCGCGGACCGTCCAACACGACGGTGCGGCTGAGCATCGTGCGCGCCGGGCGCGCCGACCCGCTGCACATGGAGATCGTGCGCGACACCATCCGGGTGCCCTCGGTCTATTTCCATCGCGAGGGTGACGATGTCGGCTACATCCGCATCACCCGCTTCAACTACCAGACGACCGAGGGCTTACGCGATGCGATCCGCGAGCTGTCGGGCCGCGGCGTCAGGGGGTACCTTCTCGATCTGCGCAACAACCCCGGCGGGCTGATCGACCAGGCGATCTCGGTCACATCGAGCTTTCTCGACAAGGGAGAGATCGTATCGCTGCGCGGACGCGAGGCCGCCGACGTCGAGCACTTCGACGCCCACGGCGGCCGCGGCGACCTGACCAAGGGCAAGCGGGTGATCGTGCTGATCAACGGCGGCTCGGCGTCCTCCGCCGAGATCGTCGCCGGCGCGCTGCAGGATCATCGGCGCGCCACCATTCTGGGCACGCGCTCCTACGGCAAGGGCTCGGTGCAGACCATCATTCCGCTCGGCCACGGCAACGGCGCGCTGCGGCTCACCTCGGCCCGCTACTTCACGCCGTCGGGCCGCTCCATCCAGGCGCAGGGCATCGTGCCCGACATCGAGGTCCCGCAGGCGTCCCCCGCGGACAGTGCGTCGGCCGAGTCCTACAGCGAGGCCGATCTGCGCGGTCATCTCAAGGGCGACGGCGAGGAGCACACCGGATCGCAATCCTACGTGCCGACCGACCCCGCGGAGGACCGGGCGCTGCAGAAGGCGCTCGCCCTGCTGCGCGGCGCCCGCCTGGACGCCGCGGCCCCGCCGTCGCGCTCTCCGGTGACGGCGAATTAGATTAGGCTGTGAAGCGGCTCCAGCCCCTTCTCCCTTGGGGAGAAGGGGCGCGCGGCAGCGCGGGATGAGGGGTGATGGAGCCTGACGTCCGGTACCCCCCTCACCCCAACCCTCTCCCCGCTGGGGAGAGGGAGTCCGGCAGCATTTGTTGGACTTACAACGACTCAACAAACCAGCCGTCAGCTCTTCCGTCCCGGCACCATAAAATCGAAATCGCA